>NZ_BACW01000529.1:0-21116 GCF_000333315.1 Curtobacterium sp. B8 | reverse complement strand
GAGAAGACGTCGGCATCATCGGCCTCGGTCGCATCGGTGCGCTCATCACGCAGCGTCTGCAGGCCTTCGGGGTCTCGGTCATCGCGTACGACCCGTACGTGACGACGGCGCGGGCGCAGCAGCTCGGCGTCGAACTCGTCTCGCTCGAGGACCTGCTCCGCCGCGCGGACTTCACCACGATCCACATGCCGAAGACGCCGGAGACGGTCGGCATGATCTCGGACGAGCAGTTCGCGCTCATGAAGCCGACCGCGTTCGTCGTCAACGTCGCACGCGGGGGGCTCATCGACGAGGACGCCCTCCGCCGCGCCCTCACCTCCGGCACGATCGCGGGCGCAGGTCTCGACGTCTTCGTGTCCGAGCCGCCGCAGGACGACGCGCTGACGTCCCTGCCCAACGTCGTCGTCACCCCGCACCTCGGTGCCTCCACCGACGAGGCCCAGGAGAAGGCGGGCGTCTCCGTCGCGAAGTCCGTCCGGCTCGCGCTCGGCGGCGAGCTCGTCCCCGACGCGGTGAACGTCGCCGGCGGCGTCATCGACCCGTACGTGCGCCCGGGCATCCCGCTCGTCGAGAAGCTCGGCCAGGTCTTCACCGGCCTCGCGACCTCGCCGGTCACGAGCATCGACGTCGAGGTGCACGGCGAACTCGCCGGATACGACGTCAGCGTGCTCAAGCTCGCGGCGCTCAAGGGCGTCTTCACCGACGTCGTCAGCGACCAGGTCTCCTACGTGAACGCCCCGCTCATCGCGGAGCAGCGCGGGGTCTCGGTCCGGCTCATCACCGACGCCGACAGCCCGGAGTACCGCAACGTCCTCACCATCCGCGGCGCCCAGTCCGACGGCCCGGCGATCAGCGTCTCCGGCACGCTCACCGGTCCGAAGCAGGTCGAGAAGCTCGTCGAGATCAACGGGCACGACGTCGAGGTTCCGCTCGACCGTCACCACGTCGTGATGGAGTACGTCGACCGCCCCGGCATCGTCGCCGTCTACGGCAAGGAGTTCGGCGAGGCCGGCATCAACATCGCGGCGATGCAGATCTCCCGCGAAGCGGCCGGCGGTCAGGCGCTCAGCGTCCTCACCGTCGACTCCCCGGTGCCCGCGGAGATCCTCGAGCACGTGCGGTCCACCATCGACGCGACCTCGCTCCGCGAGATCGACATCACGCTGTAGGGGAGTCGGGCAGATGACGCAGACCGTGAAGCTCGCCGTGGTCCGCGGCGACGGCATCGGACCCGAGGTGGTCGACGAGGCGCTCAAGGTCCTCCACGCCGTCCTGCCCGAGGACCTCGTGGTCGAGGAGACCGCGTTCTCGCTCGGCGCCGATCGGTTCCTCGCGACCGGGGACATCCTGACCGACGACGACCTGGCGGCGATCGCGTCGCACGACGCGATCCTGCTGGGCGCCGTCGGCGGCGACCCGCGCGACCCGCGGCTCGCCGGCGGCATCATCGAGCGCGGGCTGCTCCTGAAGCTGCGCTTCGCCTTCGACCACTACGTGAACCTCCGCCCGACGAAGGTGTACGACGCGGTCACGACCCCGCTCGCCGACCCGGGCACGGTCGACTTCGTCGTCGTGCGGGAGGGCACCGAGGGACCGTACGTCGGGAACGGCGGCGCCATCCGCGTCGGCACCCCGCACGAGATCGCGACCGAGGTGTCGCTCAACACGGCGCACGGTGTCGAGCGGGTCGTCCGGTACGCCTTCGCGCTCGCCGACCGGCGGCCGCGGAAGCACCTCACCCTGGTGCACAAGAGCAACGTGCTCGTCAACGCCGGAGCGCTCTGGCAGCGCACCGTCGCGGCCGTCGGCGCGGAGTACCCCGACGTCACCGTCGACTACCAGCACGTCGACGCGGTCACGATCCACATGGTGCAGGACCCTGCTCGGTTCGACGTCATCGTCACCGACAACCTCTTCGGCGACATCATCACCGACCTGGCCGGCGCGATCAGCGGCGGCATCGGTCTGGCGGCCTCGGGCAACATCAACCCGGACGGCACCTTCCCCAGCATGTTCGAGCCGGTCCACGGTTCCGCGCCCGACATCGCCGGTCAGCAGAAGGCCGATCCGACGGCCGCCGTCCTCTCCGTCGCCCTGCTGCTCGACCACCTCGGTCGCAACGACCTCGCGTCGGCGGTGACCCGGGCGGTCGAGGCAGACCTCGCGGACCGGGGCACCACGCAGCGTCGCACGTCCGAGGTCGGCGACGCCATCGTCGCCGCCCTCACGGCACGCACCACCACCGCCTGACAGGAGTCACCCCCATGACGACCGACACCGCCTTCGGGCTCGAGTTCTCCACCACGCCGTCGCCCGACCGCCGCGCGGCGGCCGAGCGTGAGGCGATCCTCGCCGACCCGGGCTTCGGCAAGCACTTCACCGACCACATGGCGACCGTCCACTGGACGCTCGAGGACGGCTGGCACGACGCCGCCGTCCACGCCTACGGTCCGCTGTCCCTCGACCCGAGCGCGAGCGTCCTGCACTACGCGCAGGAGATCTTCGAGGGCCTCAAGGCCTACCGGCACGCCGACGGATCGGTGTGGACGTTCCGTCCTGACGCGAACGCCCGGCGCTTCCAGCGGTCGGCGCGGCGACTGGCGCTCCCCGAGCTGCCGGTCGAGGCCTTCGTCGAGTCGATCCGGCAGCTCGTGCAGACCGACGTCGACTGGGTGCCCTCGGCCCCGGAGACCAGCCTGTACCTCCGGCCGTTCATGATCGCGACCGAGTCCTTCCTCGGCGTCCGCGCGGCGCAGGCCGTGGACTACCACTGCATCGCGAGCCCGGCGGGTGCCTACTTCACCTCGGGCCCGAAGCCGGTGTCGATCTGGCTGTCGACGACCTACGCCCGCGCGGGCAAGGGCGGGACCGGTGCGGCGAAGACCGGCGGCAACTACGCGTCGTCGCTGCTGCCCCAGCAGGAGGCGTACGAGCACGGCTGCCAGCAGGTGATGTTCCTCGACTCGGCGGAGGGGACGTACCTCGAGGAGCTCGGCGGCATGAACGTCGTCCTCGTGAAGTCGGACGGCACCCTCGTGACGCCGGACTCGGACTCCATCCTCGAGGGCATCACCCGCGACTCGATCCTGCAGCTCGCCGAGGACCGCGGCCTCCGCGTCGAGCGTCGTCGGGTGTCGCTCGACGAGTGGCGTGACGGCGTGGCGGACGGCTCCATCACGGAGGCCTTCGCCTGCGGGACCGCTGCCGTCGTGACCCCGATCGCCGAGCTCCGGGGCGAGGGCTTCACGATCGGCTCCCCGACCGAGGGCGCCGGCGAGCTGACGATGTCCCTCCGCCAGGAGCTCACCGACATCCAGTACGGGCGCCTGCCGGACCCGCACGGCTGGATGACCAAGCTGACCGACGCGTCCTGATCGCGGCTCCGGCGTCGGTAGGGTCGAACGGTGAAGATCGCACGGTTCAGCAGCAAGGGCGAAGATCCCCGCTACGGCATCCTCGACGAGCGCGACCTCGTCGTGCTCGCCGGGGACCCGATGTACCAGGGGTTCGAGACGACGGGGGAGCGGGTGCCCCTGACGGAGGCGAAGCTGCTCGCGCCGGTGATCCCGCGTTCGAAGGTGATCGGCGTCGGGCTCAACTACGCCGAGCACGCGTCGGAGATGGACGAGCGCTCGGGTGACGACCCCGTGGTGTTCCTCAAGCCGAACACCGCGGTGATCGGCCCGGAGGACCCCATCCGACTCCCCGCCGACATCGGACGGGTGGACCACGAGGGCGAACTCGCCATCGTGATCGGGTCGCTCGCGAAGAACGTCCGCCGCGAGGACTTCGCGAGCGTGATCCTCGGCTACACGATCGCGAACGACGTCACGGCCCGCGACCTCCAGGCCCGGGACGGCCAGTGGACCCGGGCGAAGGGCTTCGACACCTTCTGCCCGCTCGGCCCCGCGATCGAGACCGAGATCGACCCGTCGGACATCCGCCTCGAGACCCGCGTCGACGGTGAGCTGCGTCAGGCCGCCTCGACGAACGAGATGATCCACGACATCCCGACGCTCATCGAGTTCATCTCGTCGATCTGGACGCTCCTGCCCGGTGACGTCATCCTCACCGGCACGCCCGCCGGCGTCGGACAGATCCGCGACGGCGAGGTCGTCGAGGTGACGATCTCCGGACTCGGTTCGCTCCGGAACCCGGTCATCGCCAACCACTGACCCGCTCCGACGGACGGCCCGCTCCCTGCTCAGGGGGCGGGCCGTCCGCGTTCATGCACGGGACGACCGCCGCGTCCGGGAGCGCGACACGCCCGGGATGGACCACGGTTGGCGGGGCCCCCGGGGCGTGTGTAGAGTAATCACTCGTTGCCGCTGAGGCGGAGAACGGAACGGCCGAGACGGTCACCGGGTCACAGACCCGGAGATGCAGTCCGGACGGGGTCCCGCTCGCAGCAACATCACCCCGAAGAAGCGTCACCGCAAGGTGTCGTGTTCGGTGTGGAAGGAAGTGCCTCTCTGGCGGAACCTCGTGTTCGGGGTCGAGTGGGGAGTGCGTCTGGTCCTTGAGAACTCAACAGCGTGCACATTGTCAATGCCAATTTATTGACCCCGTGGCTCATCTGATGGTGAGTCCGGAGACAATTCCTTTTGGATAGACAGAATTGTCAGTTGACAGTTCTTTTTGTCAGAATCAACTCGCTGACACTTCGGTGTTGGTTGTAATTTTTTACGGAGAGTTTGATCCTGGCTCAGGACGAACGCTGGCGGCGTGCTTAACACATGCAAGTCGAACGATGAAGCCCAGCTTGCTGGGTGGATTAGTGGCGAACGGGTGAGTAACACGTGAGTAACCTGCCCCTGACTCTGGGATAAGCGTTGGAAACGACGTCTAATACTGGATATGACTACTGGTCGCATGGCCTGGTGGTGGAAAGATTTTTTGGTTGGGGATGGACTCGCGGCCTATCAGCTTGTTGGTGAGGTAATGGCTCACCAAGGCGACGACGGGTAGCCGGCCTGAGAGGGTGACCGGCCACACTGGGACTGAGACACGGCCCAGACTCCTACGGGAGGCAGCAGTGGGGAATATTGCACAATGGGCGAAAGCCTGATGCAGCAACGCCGCGTGAGGGATGACGGCCTTCGGGTTGTAAACCTCTTTTAGTAGGGAAGAAGCGAAAGTGACGGTACCTGCAGAAAAAGCACCGGCTAACTACGTGCCAGCAGCCGCGGTAATACGTAGGGTGCAAGCGTTGTCCGGAATTATTGGGCGTAAAGAGCTCGTAGGCGGTTTGTCGCGTCTGCTGTGAAATCCCGAGGCTCAACCTCGGGCTTGCAGTGGGTACGGGCAGACTAGAGTGCGGTAGGGGAGATTGGAATTCCTGGTGTAGCGGTGGAATGCGCAGATATCAGGAGGAACACCGATGGCGAAGGCAGATCTCTGGGCCGTAACTGACGCTGAGGAGCGAAAGCGTGGGGAGCGAACAGGATTAGATACCCTGGTAGTCCACGCCGTAAACGTTGGGCGCTAGATGTAGGGACCTTTCCACGGTTTCTGTGTCGTAGCTAACGCATTAAGCGCCCCGCCTGGGGAGTACGGCCGCAAGGCTAAAACTCAAAGGAATTGACGGGGGCCCGCACAAGCGGCGGAGCATGCGGATTAATTCGATGCAACGCGAAGAACCTTACCAAGGCTTGACATACACCGGAAACGGCCAGAGATGGTCGCCCCCTTGTGGTCGGTGTACAGGTGGTGCATGGTTGTCGTCAGCTCGTGTCGTGAGATGTTGGGTTAAGTCCCGCAACGAGCGCAACCCTCGTTCTATGTTGCCAGCGCGTTATGGCGGGGACTCATAGGAGACTGCCGGGGTCAACTCGGAGGAAGGTGGGGATGACGTCAAATCATCATGCCCCTTATGTCTTGGGCTTCACGCATGCTACAATGGCCGGTACAAAGGGCTGCGATACCGTAAGGTGGAGCGAATCCCAAAAAGCCGGTCTCAGTTCGGATTGGGGTCTGCAACTCGACCTCATGAAGTCGGAGTCGCTAGTAATCGCAGATCAGCAACGCTGCGGTGAATACGTTCCCGGGCCTTGTACACACCGCCCGTCAAGTCATGAAAGTCGGTAACACCCGAAGCCGGTGGCCTAACCCTTGTGGAAGGAGCCGTCGAAGGTGGGATCGGTGATTAGGACTAAGTCGTAACAAGGTAGCCGTACCGGAAGGTGCGGCTGGATCACCTCCTTTCTAAGGAGCATCTGGCTCAGTTCATCCTTCGGGGTGGGTGGGTCCAGGCGCCGATGCAACCCGAACGTGGTTGCCGGTAGCTCATGGGTGGAACATTGACAGTGCAGTCGTCGGCGCGTCTGCCGACTCTAGTACGGCCTGCTTGCGGGTCAGGAACGGGTTGGTGGGGAAGCGGGGTGGCTGGTGCACGTTGTTGGGTCCTGAGGGACCAGGCTTCCCGGCTGTGATGGTCGGGGTCCCTGCCGGTTGGTGGGGGTGGGCCGTGACTGGGGTTCCTGTGATGGGGGTTCTGGTCGGGTTCTTCGGTGGGCTGCATGAAGCTGACACGGTTCGTGTTGGGGGAGTGTGGTGCCGATCGTATGTTGAGAACTACACAGTGGACGCGAGCATCTTAGATCGCTCGTGACGATGACGAAGCTTTCGGGCTTGGTTGTTGTTCGAGTCGATCGCAATTTTAATCTTTGTGGTCAAGTTTCTAAGAGCAAACGGTGGATGCCTTGGCATCTGGAGCCGAAGAAGGACGTAGAAATCTGCGATAAGCCTCGGGGAGCTGATAATCGAGCTGTGAGCCGAGGATTTCCGAATGGGGAAACCCCGCCAGGCGACTTGTCGACCTGGTGACTCCCGCCTGAATATATAGGGCGGGTAGAGGGAACGTGGGGAAGTGAAACATCTCAGTACCCACAGGAAGAGAAAACAACATGTGATTCCGTGAGTAGTGGCGAGCGAAAGCGGATGAGGCTAAACCGATCATGTGTGATAGCCGGCGGGCGTTGCATGGTCGGGGTTGTGGGACACGTCGCTCAGTTCTGCCGGACTGGGACGGTTACAGCGCATCATAGTCGAACCGGTTTGAAAGCCGGGCCGTAGTGGGTGCCAGCCCCGTAGACGAAATGGTGTTATGGTCGGATGTGTATCCCAAGTAGCACGGGGCCCGAGAAATCCCGTGTGAATCTGTCAGGACCACCTGATAAGCCTAAATACTCCCAGATGACCGATAGCGGACAAGTACCGTGAGGGAAAGGTGAAAAGTACCCCGGGAGGGGAGTGAAATAGTACCTGAAACCGTTTGCTTACAAACCGTCGGAGCCTCCTTGTAGGGGTGACGGCGTGCCTTTTGAAGAATGAGCCTGCGAGTTAGTGATATGTGGCGAGGTTAACCCGTGTGGGGTAGCCGTAGCGAAAGCGAGTCTGAATAGGGCGATTGAGTCGCATGTCCTAGACCCGAAGCGAAGTGATCTATCCATGGCCAGGTTGAAGCGACGGTAAGACGTCGTGGAGGACCGAACCCACTTCAGTTGAAAATGGAGGGGATGAGCTGTGGATAGGGGTGAAAGGCCAATCAAACTTCGTGATAGCTGGTTCTCTCCGAAATGCATTTAGGTGCAGCGTTGCGTGTTTCTCGCCGGAGGTAGAGCTACTGGATGGCCGATGGGCCTCAACAGGTTACTGACGTCAGCCAAACTCCGAATGCCGGTGAGTGAGAGCGCAGCAGTGAGACGGTGGGGGATAAGCTTCATCGTCGAGAGGGAAACAACCCAGACTACCAACTAAGGCCCCTAAGCGTGTGCTAAGTGGGAAAGGATGTGGAGTTGCACAGACAACCAGGAGGTTGGCTTAGAAGCAGCCACCCTTGAAAGAGTGCGTAATAGCTCACTGGTCAAGTGATTCCGCGCCGACAATGTAACGGGGCTCAAGCACACCGCCGAAGTTGTAGATTTCGCACACTCGATAAGCCTTCGTGGTTCAGTCGTGCGGAGTGGTAGGAGAGCGTCGTGTGGCGAGTGAAGCGGCGGAGTAATCCAGCCGTGGACGCCACACGAGTGAGAATGCAGGCATGAGTAGCGAAAGACGGGTGAGAAACCCGTCCTCCGAAAGACCAAGGGTTCCAGGGCCAGGTTAATCCGCCCTGGGTAAGTCGGGACCTAAGGCGAGGCCGACAGGCGTAGTCGATGGACAACGGGTTGATATTCCCGTACCGGCGAACAACCGCCCAAGCTAATCCAGTGGTGCTAAGAGTCCTAACCCGGACCAGCGGATCCCTTCGGGGTGATGCGGGCCGGTCTAACGCTCGACCCCATGCTGGTGCGGCTAGCGTATGAACAGGTGTGACGCAGGAAGGTAGCTGAGCCAGGCGATGGTATCCGTAAGGTGAACCTGGTGTAAGGATGTAGGGCTGACGATAGGCAAATCCGTCGTCTGTATGCCTGAGATCCGACGCGTACCCGTGAGGGGAAATCAGTGATCCTATGCTGCCGAGAAAAGCATCGACGCGAGGTTGCAGCCGCCCGTACCCGAAACCGACTCAGGTGGTCAGGTAGAGAATACCAAGGAGATCGAGAGAATCGTGGTTAAGGAACTCGGCAAAATGCCCCCGTAACTTCGGGAGAAGGGGGGCCGGAACCGTGACCGGACTTGCTCCGTGAGCGGTGAAGGCCGCAGAGACCAGTGGGAAGCGACTGTTTACTAAAAACACAGGTCCGTGCGAAGTCGCAAGACGATGTATACGGACTGACGCCTGCCCGGTGCTGGAAGGTTAAGAGGAAGGGTTAGCCTTTGGGCGAAGCTCTGAATTTAAGCCCCAGTAAACGGCGGTGGTAACTATAACCATCCTAAGGTAGCGAAATTCCTTGTCGGGTAAGTTCCGACCTGCACGAATGGCGTAACGACTTCCCAGCTGTCTCAACCGCGAACTCGGCGAAATTGCACTACGAGTAAAGATGCTCGTTACGCGCAGCAGGACGGAAAGACCCCGTGACCTTTACTACAGCTTGGTATTGGTGTTCGGTGTGGCTTGTGTAGGATAGGTGGGAGACTGTGAAGCGGGCACGCTAGTGTTCGTGGAGTCGTTGTTGAAATACCACTCTGGTCACTCTGGATGTCTAACGTAGGACCCTGATCGGGTTCATGGACAGTGCCTGGTGGGTAGTTTAACTGGGGCGGTTGCCTCCCAAAGAGTAACGGAGGCGCCCAAAGGTTCCCTCAACCTGGTTGGCAATCAGGTGGCGAGTGTAAGTGCACAAGGGAGCTTGACTGTGAGACTGACAGGTCGAGCAGGGACGAAAGTCGGGACTAGTGATCCGGCAGTGGCTTGTGGAAGCGCTGTCGCTCAACGGATAAAAGGTACCTCGGGGATAACAGGCTGATCTTGCCCAAGAGTCCATATCGACGGCATGGTTTGGCACCTCGATGTCGGCTCGTCGCATCCTGGGGCTGGAGTAGGTCCCAAGGGTTGGGCTGTTCGCCCATTAAAGCGGTACGCGAGCTGGGTTTAGAACGTCGTGAGACAGTTCGGTCCCTATCCGCTGCGCGCGTTGGAAATTTGAGAAGATCTATCCCTAGTACGAGAGGACCGGGATGGACGAACCTCTGGTGTGTCAGTTGTTCTGCCAAGGGCACCGCTGATTAGCTACGTTCGGACCGGATAACCGCTGAAAGCATCTAAGCGGGAAGCCGTCTTCGAGATGAGATTTCCATGCACCTTGAGTGTGAGAGGCTCCCAGCAGACTACTGGGTTGATAGGCCGGATGTGGAAGCGGGGACTAACGACCCGTGGAGCTGACCGGTACTAATAAGCCGAAGACTTGACAACACACTGATTTCCGTGGCCTTCGTGTCACGGGCTCGCGTCCACTTTGTGGTTCCCGACAGACGATCGGGAACGAAACTGAATACTTCAGCGAGATCTGAAGGAATGGTTTTGATCCAGGATCTGGGTCGAAGGTGTTCCGGTGGTCATAGCGAGAGGGAAACGCCCGGTCACATTCCGAACCCGGAAGCTAAGCCTCTCAGCGCCGATGGTACTGCAAGGGGGACCTTGTGGGAGAGTAGGACGCCGCCGGACTTATTTTGCAAGAAGACGTGGCCACTGGCCCTCCGTCGAGAGCAGGGAAACCTGTCTCTCGCGGCGGCCAGTGGCCATTTCTGTTTTCGGCCGTCGCGCCTCGACGTCCGGCTCGGTTCGTGATGGACTGGGTCGGTGTCGTGCTCGCGGACGGCATCCAACAACAACGACACAGTGGACGACAGCTCGGGAGACCGGGCGCGCAGACGAGGAGCGACGGTGGCGAACGACGACGAACAGCGACGGGATGGCGAAGGCCGCTCGGACCGGCAGCGTCGAGACGGAGACCGTGGGCCTCGTCGGGACGGTGGCCAGGGCAGCCGCTGGTCGTCCGGCCCGCGCGACTTCGAACGCCGCGAGGGCGAGCGTCGCGACGGCGGGGCCCGCGGTGGCGACCGTTCCTTCCGTGATGGTTCGCAGCGCGGGGACCGACCGGCGTGGCGCGACGACCGCTCCGCGGGCGGTCGTCCGCCTCGTGGTGACGGGCCTCGGGGTGCCGGCCGTCCCCAGCGTGACGGGGATCGTCCGTTCCGGGGTGGCTCTGACCGTCCGTTCCGTGGTGGTTCGGACCGTCCGGAGCGTCGTGACGGGGATCGTCCGTTCCGGGGTGGCTCTGACCGTCCGTTCCGTGGTGGTTCGGACCGTCCGGAGCGTCGTGACGGGGATCGTCCGTTCCGTGGTGGCTCTGACCGTCCGTTCCGTGGTGGTTCGGACCGTCCGGAGCGTCGTGACGGGGACCGTCCCTACCGTGGTGGTTCGGACCGTCCGGAGCGTCGTGACGGGGACCGTCCCTACCGTGGTGGTTCGGACCGTCCGGAGCGTCGTGACGGGGACCGTCCCTACCGTGGTGGTTCCGACCGTCCGGAGCGTCGTGACGGAGATCGCCCGTACCGAGGTGGATCGGACCGTCCGTTCCGTGGCGGTTCCGACCGTCCGGAGCGTCGTGACGGGGATCGTCCGTTCCGTGGTGGCTCAGACCGCCCCGCTCGTCGCGACGGTGACCGTCCGTTCCGTGGTGGTTCCGACCGTCCGGAGCGTCGTGACGGAGATCGCCCGTTCCGTGGTGGCTCGGATCGCCCCGACCGTCGTGACGGCGACCGCCCCTTCCGCGGCGGCTCCGGCCGTCCGGCTCGTGACGGCGAAGAGCGCCGCCGGTTCGGGGACGGCACCCGACACGCGGGAGCCCGTTTCGGCGAGGCCGCTCGTGACGACTGGGAAGACCGCGACCCCTACGGCACGAAGTCGATCCGCCCGCGTCACGAGGACCCGGAGATCCCGGACGGCGTGCAGGCACGGGACCTCGATCCCGCGGCCCGTTCCGAGCTCAAGACCCTCAGTAAGGACAACGCCGACTGGGTGGCGAAGCACCTCGTGTCCGCTGCCCTCCTCGTCGACGTCGACCCGGAGACGGCGAACCAGCACGCCCTGAGTGCCGCCCGTCGAGCCGGTCGTGTGGCCGTCGTGCGCGAGACCGCCGCGATCACCGCGTACCGGCTGGGTGACTTCGCGACGGCGCTCCGCGAGCTCCGGACCTACCGGCGCATCGCCGGCAAGAACGACCAGCTCCCGATGATGGTCGACTGCGAGCGTGGCCTCGGACGCCCGGAACGCGCGCTCGAGCTCGGACGCTCCGTCGACCGTGCTGCCCTGGACACCCCGGTGCAGGTCGAGCTCGCGATCGCGATGTCGGGCGCTCGGCTCGACCTCGGGAATGCACAGGCGGCGTTGGGTGAGCTGGAGATTCCACAGCTCGACCCCTCCACGGCCTACAGCTGGTCGCCGGCGCTCTACAGTGCTTACGCGGCCACGCTCGAGGAGCTCGGCCGTCAGGACGAGGCCGACGAGTGGTGGGCCCGTGTCGATCACGCGACCGAGGCACTCGCCGAGGCCGCTGACGAGGATGCTTGGGAGACGGTGGATGTGGTCGAGGAAGCGATCGAAGTCGACGAGTACGACGACCGAGACGACGCAGGCGACAGGGACGACGAGCAGCTCGACGAGCCCGCGGTCGAGCAGGACGCCGACGACGAACTCGAGCCAGCCGACGAGCCCGCACCCCTCGACGAGCCCGGACCCGCGGACGAACCCGGAGAGATCGACGACGACAACCCCGTCGACGTCGACGGATCAGCAGCCGACTGACGTCCCCGTCCCACCCACGCACGGCGTCGACCTGGTCCTGACCGACCTCGACGGCGTCGTGTACCGCGGCCGCCACGCGATCCCGCACGCCGTCGAGTCGCTCACCCGGGCGTCCCTCGGCGCCCGGGTCGGGTACATCACGAACAACGCCTCCCGTCGTCCGGTCGACGTGGCGGAGCACCTCGAGGCGTTCGGGCTCGAGGTCTCGGCCGACGACGTCGTGACCTCGTCCCAGGCCGGCGTCCGCCTGCTGTCGACGCTCGTGCCCGCCGGCTCCACGGTCCTCGTGACCGGGGGGCTCGGCTTGTCGAGCATCGTCGAGGAAGCCGGGTTCACCGTGACGAACAGCGCGGAGGACTCGCCGGCCGCGGTCATCCAGGGCTTCTCGCCCGACCTCGGGTGGACGGAGCTGGCCGAGGCGTCCTTCGCCCTGGCCGACCCGTCCGTGCCCTGGGTGGCGACGAACATGGACTGGTCGATCCCCGTCGAGCGCGGTATCGCGCCCGGCAACGGGACGCTCGTGTCCGCCGTGCACCAGGCCGTCGGCCGGATGCCGGTCGTCGCGGGCAAGCCCGAGCGGCCGATCTTCGACGCCGCCCTCGCCCGGTTCGGCGGCGAGCACCCGCTGTTCATCGGGGACCGGCTCGACACCGACATCAAGGGCGCCAACGACGCCGGCATCCCGAGCGTGCTCGTCCTGACCGGCATCGACCAGGCCAAGCAGGTCCTCGCGGCCGACCAGAAGTCGCGGCCGACGTACATCCTCGACGACCTCCGTGGGCTGTCGAGCCCGTACCCGCTCACGGTCCGGCGCGAGGACGAGGACGGCACCCGGTACGTCACGGTCGGCGGTGCGACGGTCGCGATGCGGGGCCACGTGGTCCGCGTGCTCGACGACGGGGACGACATCGACCGGCTGCGTGCCGGCGCGACCATCATCTGGGAGTCCGGGCTCGCGATCTACGGCCTCGACGTGGACCCGAAGCTGTACGGCGGCGAGTAGCGTGACGGACGTGCCGAACGAGGACCGCCCGACGCCGCCGCAGCCCGGCGACGTCACGCCACGGCCGCGGCCCGGCGGCGTGGTCGGGACGCCGACGTCCGAGCAGGACCACGAGGACTTCGCCGCACGGACCGCGGCGGCCGAAGGGCTCGAGCTCACGGACCGCGCGGACGCCTTCGCCGCGTTGCACGACGAGCTCCGCACCCGGCTCGAGAGCGGCGGCACGGCGAGTGCCTGACGCCACCGGTGCACCCGTGGACGCACGCGGCGGCACCGTACGTCTCGATGCGCTCGTCGCCGAGCGTGGACTCGCGCGGTCCCGCACGGCGGCCGCGAAGCTCATCCAGGACGGTCGGGTGACGGTCGGCGGGACCGCGGTGGTCAAGCCGTCGCACCCCACCCGTCCGGACGCGGCCGTGGTCGTCGACTCCGGCGACGAGTGGGTGTCCCGCGCCGCGCGCAAGCTCGTCGGTGCGCTCGACGCGTTCGGGGTCGACCCGGCCGGCCGGGTCGCCCTCGACGTCGGCGCGAGCACCGGCGGGTTCACCCAGGTGCTCCTCGCCCGCGGTGCGCG
This sequence comes from Curtobacterium sp. B8, assembly GCF_000333315.1. Lineage (NCBI taxonomy): Bacteria > Bacillati > Actinomycetota > Actinomycetes > Micrococcales > Microbacteriaceae > Curtobacterium > Curtobacterium sp. B8. Next base: position 7,349 of record NZ_BACW01000529.1, on the reverse strand, counting down.
CCGCGTGGTCGCGCTCGACGTCGGACACGGCCAACTCGACCCGGTGGTGGCGCTCGACGACCGCGTTGCCGTGGTCGAGGGGTGCAATGCCCGGAACCTGACGGCCGAGTCGTACGCGGCGCTCGACCCGGCGGCGGGGGAGACCTCGCTCGTGGTCGGTGACCTGTCGTTCATCTCGCTGCGGATCGTCCTGCCCGCGCTCGCCGAGGCCGTGCCCTCCGACGACTTCGTGCTCCTGGTCAAGCCGCAGTTCGAGGTCGGTCGGGGCGGGGTGCGCGAAGGCATCGTCCACGACCCCGGACTCCGGAACGACGCGCTCATGAACGTGCTCTGGGCGGCCTGGGACGTCGGACTCGGGACCTCCGGGCTCGCCGCCTCGCCGATCGTCGGGACGCACGGCAACCACGAGTACCTGGCGCGCTTCCAGCGTGGTGTCGGTACCAATCCGACAGAATGGATCGACCGGGCGACGGACCTGGCGGAAGGGGTGGCATGAGCGACGAACGGCACATCCTGCTCGTCTCGCACACCGGGCGGCAGGACTCCATCGACGCGGCGGTCGAGGTCTGCGACATCCTGCACGCGGCCGGCCTCAACCCCGTGATGCCGTTCGACGAGTACGCCGACGTGCGACGGGCCGAAGCCTCGGTCGGGCAGGTCGACATCCTCGGCGTCGACGTGCAGGCGGAGCAGCTCGAGATCGTCATCGTCCTCGGCGGCGACGGCACGATCCTCCGGGCGGCGGAGCTCGTCCGCGGCACCCGCGCCGCGATCGTCGGGGTGAACCTCGGGCACGTCGGCTTCCTGGCCGAGAGCGAGCGACCGGACCTCGAGGAGACCGTCCAGCGCACCCTCCGCGGCGAGTACCACGTCGAGGAACGCGTGGCGCTGCAGGTGGACGTCGTCGTCGGCCAGGAGACCGTCTACTCCTCCTGGGCGCTCAACGAGGCCACCATCGAGAAGGCGTCGCGGGAGCGGATGCTCGAGGTCGTCACCGAGGTGGACGGCCGTCCGCTGTCGTCCTTCGGGTGCGACGGCGTGGTCATCTCGACCCCGACCGGCTCGACCGCGTACTCGTTCTCCGGCGGCGGCCCGATCGTGTGGCCCGACGTCGACGCGATCCTCATGGTGCCGCTGAGCGCCCACGCCCTGTTCTCGCGTCCGATCGTCGTCGGCCCGGACTGCACCCTCGCCGTCGAGGTGCTCCGCCGGACCAGCGGCGTCGGCGTGCTCTGGTGCGACGGCCGCCGGGCGCACGACCTCCCGCCGGGCGCCCGCGTCGAGGTGCACCGGTCGCCGGAGCCCGTCCGGGTCGCACGGCTCAAGGACGCCCCGTTCACCGATCGCCTGGTCGCCAAGTTCCGGCTCCCCGTCACGGGGTGGCGTGGCCCGCAGCGCGAGGACGAGGTCGACCGGTGATCGAGGAGATCTCGATCAGCGACCTCGGCGTCATCGGCGGAGCGACGCTCGAACTCGGTCCCGGCTTCACCGTCGTGACCGGTGAGACTGGTGCCGGCAAGACGATGATCGTCACCGCGCTCGGACTGCTCCTCGGTGCCCGTGCCGACGCCGGTGCCGTCCGCCGGGGTGCGTCGTCCGCGGTCGTCGAGGGCCGTTGGCACGTCCCCGACCACGACGCCGTCGCCGAACGCGTCGAGGACGCCGGGGGTGCCGTCGAGGACGGCGAACTCATCCTGACCCGCACGGTGTCGGCCGAGGGGCGCAGCCGTGCGACGGTCGGCGGCCGCGGTGCTCCGGTCGCGGTCCTCGGCGAGCTCGCCGACCAGCTCGTCACCGTGCACGGGCAGTCGGACCAGATCCGCCTGACCTCCGCTGCGGCACAGCGCGCCGCGCTCGACGGGTACGGTGGCCCGAAGCTGCAGAAGGCGCTCGGCGCCTACATCGCCGCCTACGACGCCTGGCAACAGCACGCCGGCGAGCTCGAGACGCTCACCCGGGACCGCGACGACCGGGTCGCCGAGGCCGAACGGATCCGTGCCGCGTCGGACGAGATCGAGGCAGCCGACCCCCAGCCGGGCGAGGACGCCGAACTCGCCGAGCGGGCCGAACGCCTCGGGAACCTCGAGGAGCTCCGGCTCTCGGCGGGACTCGCGCACGAGGCCCTGTCGAGCGAGTCGCTCGAGGGCGCCCCGGACGTCGTCGGGCTCGTCGAGTCCGCCCGGCGTGCGATCGAGCGGGTCGCGGCGTCCGACGCTGCGCTGCAACCCGTGCTCGAGCAGCTGACCGAGCTGAGCATCCAGGCGACCGAGGCCTCGGCGAGCCTGTCGAGCTACCTCGGATCGCTCGAGCCGGACGCGGGGCACGACCTCGAGCTCATCAACGAACGCCGGGCACTGCTGGCCGGGCTCACCCGCAAGTACGGCGAGACCGTCGACGACGTCATCGCCTACGGGCAGCGCGCCGGGGAGCGACTCCTCGAGCTCGACGGCGACGACGACCGGATCGCCGCGTTGCAGCAGGCGGTCGAGCAGGACGAACAACGGCTCGCCGACGCCGCCGCCGCACTGACGACCGCACGCACGAAGGCCGCGGGAGACCTCGCGAAGCGTGTGACGGCCGAGCTGAAGTCGCTCGCGATGGCCGGTGCGACCCTCGTGGTCGAGGTCACCGACGCGGGCGAGTACCGCCGGCACGGACGTGACCAGGTCGCGATCCTGCTCCAGCCGCACTCGGGCACCGACCCGCGACCGATCGGCAAGGGGGCGTCCGGCGGCGAGCTCTCCCGCGTGATGCTCGCGATCGAGGTCGTGATGGCCGGCAGCACCACGGTGCCGACGTTCGTCTTCGACGAGGTCGACGCCGGTGTCGGCGGTGCCGCGGCGATCGAGATCGGTCGACGGTTGGCGCAGCTCGCGGAGCGGACGCAGGTGATCGTCGTGACGCACCTCGCGCAGGTCGCGGCCTTCGCCAACAACCACCTCAACGTCGTGAAGGACGCCAGCGGGTCGGTGACCTCGTCGAGCGTTCGCCGGCTGGAGGGCGAAGAACGGCTGCAGGAGATGGCGCGCCTGTTGTCCGGCCTCGGCGACAGTACGAGCGGCATGGAGCACGCACGCGAACTCCTCGAGGTCGCCGGGCAGTCCGCCTGACCGCGGCCTGGAGGCCCGTGGCTGGCCCGCCTCGCCGGTCGCGCCACGTGGCGGGCCGGCCACCGGCCATCCACCCGCGCAACGCCCGCGGCGAACGCGGGTCGCGCCTCCCGTCCGATCTGACGTAAGATGGAAGCCCGTGGCGGACACTTACAGCGGCGGAACACAATCTTCGAACGAGACCCCGAAGGTGACGAAGCAGATCTTCGTGACCGGCGGGGTCGTCTCGTCTCTCGGCAAGGGCCTGACGGCGGCCAGCCTCGGCAACCTGCTCACGGCGCGCGGCCTCAAGGTCGTCATGCAGAAGCTCGACCCGTACCTCAACGTGGACCCGGGCACGATGAACCCGTTCCAGCACGGCGAGGTCTTCGTGACCGACGACGGCGCCGAGACGGACCTCGACATCGGGCACTACGAGCGCTTCCTCGACATCAACCTCTCGCAGGCGGCGAACGTCACCACCGGGCAGGTCTACTCGAGCGTCATCGCCAAGGAGCGTCGCGGCGAGTACCTCGGCGACACGGTCCAGGTCATCCCGCACATCACCGACGAGATCAAGCGTCGGATGCGCGAGCAGGCCGAGAACGACCCGCAGCCCGACGTCATCATCACCGAGGTCGGCGGCACGGTCGGCGACATCGAGTCGCAGCCGTTCATCGAGTCGGCGCGCCAGGTCCGGCACGAGCTCGGCCGGAACAACGTCTTCTTCGTGCACGTCTCGCTCGTGCCGTTCATGAACGCGTCCGGCGAGCAGAAGACCAAGCCGACGCAGCACAGCGTCGCGGCCCTGCGCTCGATCGGCATCCAGCCGGATGCGCTCGTCCTCCGCAGCGACCGGCCCGTCTCGGACTCGAACAAGCGCAAGATCGCGCTGATGTGCGACGTGGACGAGGACGCCGTGGTGAACGCGGTCGACGTGCCCTCGATCTACGACCTCCCGGGCCTGCTGCACGACCAGGGGCTCGACCAGGTGATCATCGACGCCCTCCGGCTCGAGGCGCACGACGTCGACTGGACCGCGTGGAAGCCGGTCCTCGACGCGGTGCACGAGCCGAAGAAGGAGGTCACGATCGCCCTCGTCGGGAAGTACATCGACCTCCCGGACGCGTACCTGTCGGTCACCGAGGCCCTCCGTGCCGGTGGGTTCGCCCACAACGCCCGCGTGAAGCTCAAGTGGGTCGTGTCCGACGACTGCACCACGCCCGAGGGTGCCGCGAAGCACCTCGGCGACGTCGACGGCATCTGCGTGCCCGGTGGCTTCGGCGTGCGGGGCATCGAGGGCAAGCTCGGCGCGCTCCGCTTCGCGCGTGAGCAGCAGATCCCGACGCTCGGCCTCTGCCTCGGCCTGCAGTGCATGGTCATCGAGTACGCCCGCCACGAGGCCGGCCTGACCGACGCGTCGAGCACCGAGTTCGACCCGGAGACCACGACGCCGGTCATCGCGACCATGGCCGAGCAGGTGGACATCATCGCCGGTGGCGACCTCGGCGGCACGATGCGCCTCGGCCTGTACCCGGCGAAGTTCACCGAGGGGTCGCTGGCGGCCGAGCTGTACGGTGCCCCGGAGGCGTCCGAGCGGCACCGTCACCGCTACGAGGTGAGCAACAAGTACCGCGAGCAGATCGCGGACGCCGGCCTGGTGTTCTCGGGCACCTCGCCCGACGGCACGCTCGTCGAGTACGTGGAGCTGCCCCGCGAGGTGCACCCGTTCTACATCGCCACGCAGGCGCACCCGGAGCTCCGCTCGCGTCCGACGAACGCGCACCCGCTGTTCGCCGGGCTCGTCGGTGCGGCGATCGAGCGTGCGGGTGCCTCGAGCCTGTTCGACCCGCAGGAGTCGGCTGCCTGACGTAGCCACGAGCGGACGGGCGCGCCCCGCTCGACGGCGACGCGAAGCGTCGCGCGGGGCGCGCCGACCGAGCCTGCGAGGGAAGACGGTGCCGGCTCGCACCGCGCCTCCCGTCCGTTGCGGGGTTGCGTCCCTGCCGGACGGGCGTGCTTGGATTGACCACGTGACCGACGCACCCATCGCAGACGAGCCCACCTCCTTCGACGTCACCGACTCCGAGGTCGTGTACGAGGGCGTCGTGTGGAACGTCAAGCGGGACACCGTCGCGTACGGCGACGGCTCGATGGTGCGCGAGTACATCGACCACACCGGCGCGGTCGCCGTGTACGCCGAGGACGACGAGGGGCGCGTCCTCGTCATCCAGCAGTACCGGCACCCGGTGCGGGTGCGCGACTGGGAGCTGCCCGCGGGACTCCTCGACCACCCGGGCGAGGACCACCTCGTCGCGGCGAAGCGCGAGCTCGCCGAAGAGGCCGACGTCGAGGCCGACGAGTGGGAGCACCTCGTCACGTACAACACGTCCTCGGGCGGCAGCGACGAGTTCCTCGAGGTCTACCGTGCGCGGGGGATCCGTGCGACCGCGTCGGCGTTCGAGCGTGAGGCCGAGGAGGCCGACATCGTGAAGCGGTGGGTGCCCCGCGAGGAGCTCGTCGCCGCGATCCTCGACGGACGGCTGCACAACTCCGGGCTCGTCGTGGCGGTGCTGGCCGCGGACGCCGCAGCCCGGCGGTAGCGTGCGCATCGTCACGGTGACCGGGTGATCGCGCTCGACCAGGCCACGGAGTCGTACCTGCGACACGTCGCCATCGAGCGCGGGCTGTCGCAGCACACGGTGGCCGCCTACCGTCGCGACCTCGCGGTGTTCGCCACGTGGTTGGCGGACGCTCCGGTCGTCGACTCCGCGGGCGCGGACCGAGCCGGGGGAGCTGCTGCGGTCGACGACGTCGGACGGCTGGCCCGGGCGGACGTCGCCGGGTTCGTCGAGCACCTCGCGACCCGTCCGGAACCGCTCGCGGCGCGGTCGATCGCCCGGATGCTCAGCTCCGTGCGGTCCTTCACGGCGTTCGCGGCGGGGGAGGGGTGGCTACCGCTCGACCCGGGCACCGCCGTCCGCCCGCCGAAGGCCCCGATGCGGCTGCCGAAGGCGATCTCCGTGCACGACATGGAGCGGCTGCTCGGCGCGGTCGTCGGGGACGATCCGGTGCAGCTGCGGGACCGGGCACTGCTCGAGCTGCTGTACGCCACGGGGGCGCGCATCTCCGAGGCGGTGGGGCTGTCCGTGGACGACGTGCAGACGGAGGACGAGTCCGGGGTCTCCGTCGTGCGCGTGACGGGCAAGGGCAACAAGCAGCGGATCGTCCCGCTCGGGAGCTTCGCCCGGGCAGCCGGAACGCGAACGCGATGCTCAGGTAGACCGGCACCGCCATGCCGAGGAACCCGGCGACGAACATCGACGTCCCCGCGATCCACCGCGTGGTCAGGACCTGCTGGAACCCGAGCTGCGCGAACCACGCGTAGTCCGTGTAGAGGCTCGCGAAGATGAAGAAGGCGATCACCAGTGCAGCCAGCACGATGATCGTGACCACGATCGGGACCCGCGGCGAACGCCGCCCAGAGGAGGATGGACCCGAGGTGGACGAGGTGGTCGTCACTTGATGTGCTCCAGACGTGTCGGACCGGCGGGCCCGGCGCGGCGGGCCGTCAGTGCGTCGATCCTATTGGTCGCTGCCGACAGTGAAACTGTGCGGGGACTCAGGAAGGTGATCCGGGCCTCCCGGCGGGCCGCCTGGAGGCGCGGATCGCGACGTGCGCGCACGTCGCGTGGAGCGCGTGGCCGTTCCTACGACGTGCAGCGTGCGAGCTTCGCGGTAGCGTGCCCGTTGTGCGGCGTGTGTGTTCGCTGAGTGCGCACTGTGGCGACACCAGTTCGGGGGTCAGCACATCTCCGTCGCACGGGGGACGCGGGCCGGCTGGGGGTCCCCCTAGCGTTGGCTGCGTGATCGAAGTCGAGCACCTCACCAAGCACTACGGCCAGAAGATCGCCGTCAACGACGTCTCGTTCGTCGTCCGTCCCGGGAGCGTCACCGGCTTCCTCGGGCCGAACGGCGCGGGCAAGTCCACCACGATGCGCATGATCATGGGGCTCGACCGCCCCACTGCGGGGAGGACGATCGTCAACGGGGCGCCCTACCGGAGCTTCTCCGACCCGCTGCGGCAGGTCGGGGCGCTGCTCGAGGCGAAGGCGGTCCACTCCGGGCGCAGCGCGTACAACCACCTGCTCGCGCTCGCCGCGACGCACGGGATCCCGAAAGCGCGGGTGCACGAGGTCATCGACATGACCGGACTCGACGCCGTGGCCAAGAAGCGCGTCGGCGGGGTCTCGCTCGGCA
>NZ_BACW01000530.1:0-4227 GCF_000333315.1 Curtobacterium sp. B8 | reverse complement strand
GGCAGACGCTGTTCTACGACGGCCGCCACTCGTTCACCGACCTCGAGACCGGGCACCAGACCCGGCGGGTGCCGGACTTCGTGAAGCTCGCCGACGCGTACGGTGCCCTGGGCATCCGCGTCGAGCGCGCCGACGAGGTCGACGACGCCATCAGGCTCGCCCTCGAGACGAACGACCGTCCCGTGGTGATCGACTTCGTCGTCAGCCGCGACTCGATGGTCTGGCCGATGGTCCCGCAGGGCGTCGGCAACTCCTCGATCGAGTACGCCCGCGACCACGCGCCCAGCTGGGACGTCGAGGACGCCGACATGACCGGAGACCCCGCATGAGCCACGTCCTCTCCCTGCTCGTCGAGGACAAGCCGGGTCTGCTGACGCGCGTCGCCGGCCTCTTCGCCCGCCGCGGCTTCAACATCGAGTCGCTCGCGGTGGGGAACACCGAGGTCGAGGGACTCAGCCGCATCACCGTCGTGGTGGACGTCGAGGACCTGCCCCTCGAGCAGGTGACCAAGCAGCTCAACAAGCTCGTCAACGTCATCAAGATCGTCGAGCTCGACTTCTCGCAGTCGGTCCAGCGCGAGCACATGCTCGTGAAGGTCCGCGTGGACAACCAGACCCGCTCGGCGGTCCTCGAGGCCGTGACCCTCTTCCGTGCGCAGGTCGTCGACGTGGCGACCGACTCGCTCGTCGTCGAGGTCACGGGCGACCCCGGCAAGATCCAGGCCATCCTCCGCGTGCTCGAGCCGTACGGCATCAAGGAACTGGCGCGCGCCGGCCTCCTCGGCATGGGCCGCGGACCCAAGAGCATCACCGACCGGGTGCGCTGACCCCGTCGGCCCCCACAGACCACAGAACCAAGGAGACACACCCTCGTGACTGACATCGTGTACGACGCCGACGCCGACCTGACGCTCATCCAGGGCAAGAAGGTCGCCGTCATCGGCTACGGCTCGCAGGGCCACGCCCACGCCCTCAACCTCCGCGACAGCGGCGTCGAGGTGAAGATCGGCCTCAAGGAGGGCTCGAAGAGCCGCCAGAAGGCCGAGGAGGCGGGCTTCGAGGTCCTGACCCCGGCCGACGCGACCGCCTGGGCCGACGTCGTCGTCATCCTCGCGCCGGACCAGGTGCAGCGCATCGTCTACAAGGACGACATCGAGCCGAACCTCAAGCCGGGCGCCACGCTCGTCTTCGGCCACGGCTTCAACATCCGCTACGGCTACATCCAGGCGCCGGAGGGCGTCGACGTGTCGCTCGTCGCGCCGAAGGGCCCGGGCCACACCGTCCGCCGCGAGTACGAGGCCGGCCGTGGCGTGCCCGTGATCGTGGCCGTCGAGGTCGACGCCTCGGGCTCCGCCTGGGACCTCGCGTGGTCGTACTCGAAGGCCATCGGCGGTCTGCGCTCCGGCGGTATCAAGACGACCTTCACCGAGGAGACCGAGACCGACCTGTTCGGTGAGCAGGCCGTCCTCTGCGGTGGCACCTCGCAGCTCATCCAGTACGGCTTCGAGACGCTGACCGAGGCGGGCTACCAGCCGCAGATCGCGTACTTCGAGGTGCTGCACGAGCTCAAGCTCATCGTCGACCTCATCTGGGAGGGCGGCCTCACCAAGCAGCGCTGGTCCATCTCGGACACCGCCGAGTTCGGGGACTACGTCTCCGGCCCCCGCGTCATCTCGCCCGAGGTCAAGGAGAACATGAAGGCCGTCCTCGCGGACATCCAGGACGGCACCTTCGCCAAGCGCTTCATCGAGGACCAGGACGCCGGCGCGCCGGAGTTCAAGGCGCTCCGCGCGAAGGGCGAGGGCCACCCGATCGAGGCGACCGGCCGCGAGCTACGCGCGCTGTTCGCGTGGAAGTCGAACGACGCCGACTACGTGGACGGCTCGGCCGCGCGGTAGTCTTCGCAGACCACTCGACGACGAGGCGGCGGTGCACCGTGCACCGCCGCCTCTCGATGTGACCCGAACGTTATGCAGCAGCTCTTCATCACCCCCGGCGCCGGAGATCGGCGTGTCCGCGGGGTCCCCGCGCCCCTCGGACGACGCCCGTCGGCGACCGAGGGCCGGGATGGTCAGGACCGTACCGATCGGCGTGGGATGATCGTCCGATGGCGGTGACGAGACGGGCGGTCCACATCGGCGCCGGCAAGATCGGGCGCGGCTTCGTGGGGCAGTTCCTCGTGGCGAGCGGGTACGAACTCACCTTCGTCGACGTCGACGAGCGCGTCGTCTCGGCCCTCAACGAGGCCGGTCGCTTCGTCGTCCACGAGGTCGGCGAGATGCCGGTCGAGCACCTCGTCCACGGCTTCCGCGCACTGAACAGCAAGACCGACCGTGCGCGGGTGGTCCAGGCCATCGCGGAGGCGGACGTCGTCACCACCGCTGTCGGTGCACGCACCCTCCCGCTGGTCGCCCCGGTGATCGCGGAGGGACTCGCCGCCCGCGGCACCGAGCGCGGCGACGTCACCATCGTCGCGTGCGAGAACGCCTTCAACGCCACGGACTCGCTGCACGCGAGCATCCGACGGGCCCCGGTGCTGGAGGACCGCGACATCGCGGCCGTCTTCGCCAACTGCGCGATCGACCGCATCGTCCCGGACCAGTCGGGCGTCCTCGGCCAGTCCGGCGGCCTCGACGTCGTGCTCGAGCCCTTCTACGAGTGGGTCATCGAGCGCACGCCCTTCGACTCCTCCGACACCGAACCGCCGGTCATCGACGGCGTGACCTGGGTCGAGGACCTCCAGCCCTTCGTCGAGCGGAAGCTCTACACGGTCAACACCGCGCACGCCACTGCTGCGTACCACGGCTCCACGCGCGGCATCCGCCTCATCCGCGAGGCGCTCGAGGACCGCGAGGTCCGGGCCGAGGTCGACGGCGTCCTCGCCGAGACGACCGCACTGCTCATCGCCAAGCACGGCTTCGACCCCGAGGAGCACGCCCGCTACGTCGCGGCGAACCTCTCGCGGATCGCGAACCCGCACCTGCCCGACACCACGTTCCGGGTCGGGCGGAACCCGCTCCGCAAGCTCGGGCGCCGCGAGCGCTTCGTCGGCCCCGCGTCCCAGCTCGCCGAACGCAGCATGCCCGTCGACCACCTCCTCGGTGCGATCCGTGCGGCCCTCGCCTTCGACGACCAGGACGACCCCGAGTCGATCGAGCTGCACGCCCTGCTGCGCTCCGGCGCGACGGCGCACGCCCTCACCGAGATCCTCACGGGCCTCATGGAGAGCCACCCACTGTTCCCGGCGGTCCGCGACGTCGTGGCGGCGGTCCTCGCCACCGAGTCCGCCGACGTCTGACCCGGTCCGGGGCTGCCCGCGTCGTCCCGCCCGTGTGGACGACCGACGTCGCCCCCCGCCGACACCGGCACTCCTCGACGCCTCGTAGAATCGAGGCATGACCACCGCAGCCTCACCTCCGGACGGGTCCGTCGACCACGACGACGACGACGCGCTGAGCTGGGGTGACGCGGACGACGCGACGCACGTCGACGCGGCCCACAACCCGGTCGCCGTCAAGGAGCACCGCTCCCACGACGACGAGGGCCCGCTCGGCTCCGGACCGCTCATCGGGTTCGGCGTCCTCGGTGGTCTCTACCTGCTCTACACGGTCGCGTGGCTGATCAGCGCGAGCGTCCTCGCCGTGGGTGACCTCGCCTCCGAGGTCATGCGTGCGCTCGCGATCGTGGCGCCGGCGCTGTGGTTCGTCGCGACGCTCTGGATCGGACAGTCGAGCCGCAACCGCACCAAGTTCGTCTGGCTGCTCATCGGTGCCGTCGTGCTGATCCCGTGGCCCTTCATCCTGACGAGGAGCTTCGGTTGAGCGCGCCCGCACCCGCATCCACCCCCGCCCGGGTGCTCGCCCCGTGGCGGATCGTCGTCTGGGTCGTCGCCGCACTCCTGCTCGCCTACGTGACGACGCAGGCCGTCGGGAACTTCGTCGGCGTCTCGACCCCGATCCTCGCGAACAACGAGTTCCTCGCGAAGAACGGGGCCACCGCCCTGCAGAGCTCCGTCCCGTGGACGGCACTGGTGCTCGACGTCGCGATCGCCCCGGTCGGGTTCGTCGTCGCCCTCGTCGTGTCGCGCCGGATGCCGCCCGCCCGGACGATCGTCGTGTTCCTCACCGCGCTCTGCGCGGTGAGCGCCCTCTGGTTCAGCCTGCTGCAGTACGTGACGACCACGACCACCATCGGGTCCTGACGGACCCGGCGGACGGCCGGACGGGAG
>NZ_BACW01000531.1:0-26077 GCF_000333315.1 Curtobacterium sp. B8 | reverse complement strand
GCGGCGAGAACGCGGCCATGGCCGCGACGTGCTCGGTCGTGCCCGGGCTCGCCGGCGCCGTCCCCCGGCCGAGGTCGTCGGCCAGGGACACCCGCCGGACGAGCGCCTCCACCTCCGTGCGGGCGGTGTGGTCGACGAACGCGGGAGGACGCCCCAGCTCGCGTGACCACCGAGCGAACCGGTCGGCGGCGGCCCCCGGCGCCTCGAGACCGACCACCGTCTCCGGGATCACGACGTGGCCGCCGAGGAGCGCCGAGACGAACGCGTCGGGCAGCCCCCACGCCAGGAACACCGGCAGCGGCACCGTCAACCAGGAGACCCGCGTCCCGGGCTCGACGTCGATGAGCTGGTGGGGGCGCGCCGCCCAGAAGACCGCGATCCGGTCGGCGGGGATCCGGGTCCGGACGCCGTTGAGCAGGTAGGTGACGTCGGCGGCACCGAGGTGCAGTTCGACGTCGTCGTGCCGGTGCGCCGCGGTCATCGGCCCGGGCTCGTCGACCGCGGCTGCGAAGCCGAAGGAGTGCTCCGTGGTGGTCACCACACGAGTATCCCGGAGTTTCCGCCGACGGAGTGGGACGACATCCGGCGGGATCGTTCCTAGCGTGGAGGTCATGCCCATCGCACAGCCCTGCTCCGTCTCCCGCCGCGACTACCGCTGGCACTGGAGTCCGGACACCGACCACTTCACGCTCCACGACCGCCGCGGGCTGCTCGTCCTCGAGGCCCCGCTGCAGCCCGCCGTCCTCCTCGACCGGGGACCGACGACTCCCGGGTCGGTCCGCCGCACCGACCTCACGACGATCGGCGACGGCGACGACGGGCAGGCCGAGCTCCTCACCGTGGAGTACGAGGGCGTCAACGGCGCCGACCGGCTGACGGTCCGGGTCCGGCTCGCGGACGACGGGATCTGGTTCGACGCACCGGGGTACGGGTCCGACCGGGAGGCCGAGGTCGTGTCGGTGCTGGCGTTCGCCGAGTGGTCCGAGGAGGGTCCGCTGCCCGGCGTGCAGAGCGACTCGATCGTGCACCCGGGGGCGAGCGAGTCGTCCGCCCTCGGTCCGGTCATCCCGGCGCAGCTCCGCCTCGACCTCACCACGTGGCTCGGGCGGGGGTCGAACGACTGCGACGACATCGTGGCCGCGCAGTGGGGGCTCCCGGTGCACTACGTCGCGGGGTTCAGCATCGAGGGGTCGATGTGTGAGCGGGGCGCGCTGACCCGCGGGTTGTCGGCGTCGTGGTGCCTCGGGCTCACCGCCGTGCCCGCGGGTGACCTCCTGCTCCGGCACCGGCGTGGCCGCACGAGCCCGTGGCTGCGGACCCACTCGGACCTGTGGCACCAGTGCACGACCGGCGGCGAGTCGCTCGAGGTCGGGGCGTCCTGGGTGCTGACGGTGGCCGACACCTACGACGACGCCGTCCGCGCGTACTACCGCGCGCTCCGCGATCGCGGGACGGTCCGGCCCCGGGAGCGGTCCGCCCGCCAGCTGGAGACGCTCGGCAAGGCCCAGTTCAACACGTGGGGCGCCCAGTGCGCCGCAGGGACCGCCCTCGACCGGTTCGACCAGGGCGCCCTCGAGTCGATCTACGACGACGTGCGTGCGAGCGGCATGCGTCCGGGGGTCTTCGTGATCGACGACAAGTGGGAGGGCGAGTACGGGCTGCTCGAGCACGACGAGGAGCGGTTCCCGCACTTCGAGCGGTTCCTCGACCGTGTGCGGGCCGACGGGGTCGAGGTGGGACTGTGGGCGGCGTTCCTCCGGTGCGACGACCCGGCCTCGCACGGGCTGTCGCCGGAGCACATGCTCTGCGACGCCGACGGCGTGCCGGTGCGGCGGGGCAACCACGACCACTCGTACTTCCTGCTCGACGTGTCCCAGGAACCGGTTCGTTCACGACTGGCGGCACGGGCCCGGGCGTTCGTGGAGCGGTACCGGCCGAGCGTCGTGAAGTTCGACTTCGGCTACGAGCTCCCGGCGCTCGTCAACGCGGCACCCGCGAACCGTGCCTGGGGCGGCGAGCTCCTGCTCGTCCGTGCCCTCGAGCTCGTCATCGGCGCCATGCGCGAGGTCGACCCCGACATCGTGGTCATGTACTACAACCTGTCGCCACTCCTGACCGACCACGTCGACCTGCACTCGACCGACGACATGTACCTCAACGCGGACGAGTACCACGCCGAGGCGAACCGGCGACTGTTCTTCAGCTCGATCCTCGGCGAACTCGGCGTGCCGAGCTACGGCAGCGGTGGCTACGACTGGCTCGAGATGGGCGACATCTGGCTCGACACGGCCGTGTTCGGCCCCATCGGCTCCCTGGGCGCCTTCCACGGCGACCCCCGGGACTCCGCACCCTCCAGCCTCGACGTCGCCCGCTACAACGGACTCGCGACCCTCACCCGCCCGTCGACGACCTTCACCGTGCGCCCGCTGACGCCGGCGTACCTCGGCGGCTCGACCGGCGCCCGCTCGGCCTCGTGGGCACGGTACGAGGGTGACGCGATGACCGGGCTCGTCGCACGACCGGGCCGCCTCGACGGCAGCGGCGTCTCGCGCCACCAGGACGTCCTCCGCACGGCCGCACGGGTCGCCGTCCTCAGCCGGACGGACGACCCGCTCGGGACCACCGCGGCGCTCGGCCTCGTGACGCTCGACCCGGACCCGGTGGAGATCCTGCGCCCGGACGCCCGTCGGCTCGTCGCCGTCGCGCACGCCGCCGACGGCAGCTGCGCCAGCCTCCCCGTCGAGCGGACCTCGGAGGGCTTCCGGTTCACCCCGGTCGCGATCAACGACGGCGGATCGCCGATCGAGTGGACCGAGGTGCTCGTCGACTGACGGAGGCGGGGCGGGACGCGAGAACGGCGGCTGGGATCCAGCCGCCGTTCTTCGGTGTTCGGTTCGTTCGGTGTTCGATTCGTGTAGCGAGGGCGGGACTTGAACCCGCGACACCACGATTATGAGCCGTGTGCTCTAACCAACTGAGCTACCCCGCCAGAGATCCGGAGCCGAAACATGCTCCGGGTCGGAGCCCCGAGTCAGGATTGAACTGACGACCCCTTCCTTACCATGGAAGTGCTCTACCACTGAGCTATCGGGGCGATGTGCCGCGAACGGCACCACACGAGAGTAGCAGACTCGCGACGGTCATCCGGAACCGGGTGGGACGCCCGGGCGTGCCGTCGCGGGGCCCGCTAGTTCGCGTTCTGCTCGAGCCACGCGAGCGGGTCCACGGGGACCCCGCCGACGTGGATCTCGAGGTGCAGGTGCGGCCCGGTCGAGTTGCCGGTGCTTCCGACCTCGCCGAGTTCGTCGCCGACGTGCACCTGCTGGCCGGTGACGACCTTGAAGGTGCCGTCCTTCATGTGGCCGTAGACGCTGACGAACTGCTTGCCGTCGACGTCGTGCGTCACCCAGACGTCGTTGCCGAAGCCGCCGTCGTTCGCCTGGACCTTCGTCACGACGCCGTCCGCGACGACCCGGATCGGTGTGCCCTCGCCCGGGGCGAAGTCGACACCCATGTGGTTCGTCGAGCAGAACGAGCAGCCGGCGACCTGGCGACCGCCGAACCCGGAGGTGATCGGCACGCCGGTCAGGAACGGCCACTGGATGGTGCCCGCTGCGTCGTTCGTGAACGCCGACGAGTCGGTGTTGGCGTACTGCGTGGCGTCGGAGACCGTGTACTGGTCGCGCGAGGTCGAACCGTCCGCGGCTTCACCGACGCTGAGTGACTGGGCGCTGCCGGACGCCGCCGCGCGGGCCGCGGTGGAGCCGACCTCGGGCGTGTAGAGCGCCTGTGCGGGCAGCGACGTGGAGACGACCAGGCCGGCGACGAACAGGAGGGCGCCGACCGCGGTGACGCGGGACGCGGTCCGACGGAACGCGGTCCCGGCGGGCGCCGGGGTCGTCCGCACCGGTGTGGCGGGTGCGCTCGCGGTGCGCTGCACGCGGGTCACCGGGCGTGCGGGCGCGGTGACCGGCCGACGACCGTGCACCGGCGTGGGCCGGCGGGCGGCACGGACCCGTCCCTCGGGCCGGTCGGTGTGCGGGCGTCGGGCTGCGCTCGACCCGGCGGCCGAGGGACGCGTCGCGGGTGCCGCAGCAGCGGACGGACCGACGACCGGGGACGACGGTGCGGGCGGCGTGACCGGGCCGGCCTCGGACGCGGGCATCCCGGCGCCGGCCGCCGGCATCGCGGGCGAGGCGGGCGCCACGTCGAGCGGCGACGCGGGAGCGGTGGCCGTCACCGGGGCGCCGACGATCGCGGCGAACTCGTCGGTCGTCCCGACGGGCGCCTGGGTGCGTGCAGCGGCTCGCTCGGCCTCGATGCGCGCTCGTCGGGTCAGGTGGACGACCGGGGTCGGTGCGTCGACGGTGACGTCGGTCGGTGCGGGCGGCGTGGAGGCGTGGGGCATGCGTTCGGTGCGGGTCCTGATCGGGGTGCGTGCGGCGCCCGTTGGTAACGAGCGGGTAACGGAACTCCTGAACGGTAGCAAAGGACACCTCCGCCCGCCAGTCGCGGGCCCGCTTCGGAGGTGCCCCCGGTCCGGGGGTGTCGACGTCGTCAGGACGCTCCCACCCCGAGCCCGGCGGCCTCCGCCCGGTGCAGGAGGGCCTCCAACTCGTCTGCGATGCCGGGGCTGGCGAACAGGAACGACCGCGTGTCGCCGGCCTGCCAGGACCGCACCTCGGCACCGGCCGCAGCGGCGACGATCGAGCCGGCCGCCATGTCCCACGGGTTGATCCCCCGCTCGTAGTAGGCGTCGACCGTGCCGTCGCCGACCGCACAGCAGTCGAGGGCCGCCGATCCCCCGCGCCGGACGTCACGGACGCTCCCGATGAGCTCCGCCAGCACGGCGACCTGCCCGCGGCGACGCTCCGCGGTGTACGCGAACCCCGTGGCGAGCAGCGTCTCGGCGAGGGACGCCGGTGCGCTGGCCGAGATCGGTGTGCCGTCACGGAGCGCGGTCCCGCCGGCGACCGCCCGGAACACCGTCCCCGTGGCCGGCGCGATCACGACCCCGGCGACCGGCTCCCACGTCGCGGGATCAGGGGCGCCGCGGACCACGCCGATGCTCACCGCGTAGTCCGGACGGCCGTAGAGGTAGTTCACCGTGCCGTCGATCGGGTCGACCACCCACGTGAAGCCGCTCGTCCCGTCCGTGCCACCGGCTTCCTCGCCGAGCACCGCGTCCTCGGGTCGCGCCTCGGCGATCCGGCGCCGGACGAGGTCCTCGACCTCGCGGTCCGCTGCGGTCACGACGTCGACGATGCTCGACTTCCGGTCGGCGACCTCGACGCCCTCGGCACGACGGCGGGCTGCCAGGGCGGCGGCCTCACGGGCGATGGACTCGGCGAGGTCGGCGAACGCGGACGGTGTGGGATCGGAGGTCATGCCCCCATCCTGCCCGCGAACGACGAAGCCCCCTCCGAGGAGGGGGCGTTCATCGTGTGGCAAGTGAGGGATTCGAACCCCCGAAGGCTACGCCGGCTGATTTACAGTCAGATCCCTTTGGCCGCTTGGGTAACTTGCCATCGCGCACCCGACCCGTGTGATCACCAACCGGAGGCGCGCAGAACAGCATAGCCGATGCGCGGGGGTGGTCTCGACCACCCCGTCGACGTCGGCCGTCCTGCGGTCCTGAACCGTGCCTCCAGGCCGCCGATAGGCTGTCCCGCATGGCAGACAGTTCCTTCGACGTGGTGAGCAAGGTCGACAAGATGGAGGCGGAGAACGCCGTCAACCAGGCGGCCAAGGAGATCGAGCAGCGCTACGACTTCAAGGGCGCCGGCGCGTCGATCGCGTTCAGCGGTGAGGACGTCCTCATCAAGGCGAACTCCGAGGAGCGTGCGCGTGCCGTGCTCGACGTCCTCCAGTCGAAGGCGATCAAGCGCAGCATCAGCCTCAAGAGCCTCGACGCCGGCGACCCGTTCCCCTCGGGCAAGGAGTTCCGCATCGAGGTGAAGTTCAAGAACGGCATCGAGCAGGACGTCGCGAAGAAGATCGGCGCGTTCCTCCGTGCCCAGGCCCCCAAGAGCGTGAAGAGCCAGATCCAGGGCGACGAGCTCCGGGTGTCCTCGAAGAGCCGCGACGACCTCCAGAACACGATCCAGCTGCTGAAGGGCGAAGAGTTCGACGTGCCGCTGCAGTTCGTGAACCTCCGCTGACGCCCGCGTCCGACTGAGCCGACGACGACACCGTGGAGCACTGGCTCTCCGTCACGATCACGGTCCTGCTGGTCCTCCTGGACCTCGCGATCCGTGTCTTCTCGATCATCTACGTCCCGATCGACCGCAAGCCGCAGACCGCGACGGCCTGGCTGCTCGCGATCTTCCTGATCCCGTACATCGGGTTCATCGTCTTCCTCGTCATCGGCTCGACGAAGCTCCCGCGGGACCGCCGCGAGAAGCAGGCGGAGATCAACCAGTACATCCTCGACCAGACCGAGGGCATGGACCGCGTCCGCAAGGACCACCCGTGGCCGCCGTGGCTCGAGAGCATCGTCGCGCTGAACCGCGGGCTCGGGTCGATGCCGCTCGTCGGGGGCAACTCCGCCGAGCTCTACCCCGACTACGACGAGTCGTACGCCGAGATGACGCGCGCGATCGACCAGGCACGGCGCTTCATCCACGTCGAGTTCTACATCGCGACCCTCGACGACACGACCCGGCCGTTCTTCGAGGCGCTGGCGCGTGCGCAGTCCCGCGGCGTGACCGTGCGGTTCCTGCTCGACCACTGGGCGAGCCGCGGGTACCCGGACTACAAGGACACCCTCGCGTTCCTCGACCGCGCGGGGATCGAGTGGCACCTCATGCTGCCGCTCAAGCCGCTGCAGGGGAAGTTCCAGCGGCCGGACCTCCGGAACCACCGCAAGATCATGGTCATCGACGGGTCGGTGGCGTTCACCGGGTCGCAGAACCTCATCGACAAGTCCTACGACCTCGAGTCGCACAAGAAGCGGCACATGGCGTACAAGGACCTGTTCGCCCGGTTCGAGGGGCCGGTCGTCGCGGGGCTCAACGCGCTGTTCGTGACCGACTGGTACAGCGAGACCGACGAGCTGCTCCTCCGCGAGAGCGATCCCGTCCAGCGGGCCGACCGTGGCGACGCGCTCGACTGCCAGGTGGTGCCGTCCGGACCGGGCTTCGACGGCGAGAACAACCTGCGACTCTTCAACGCGCTCCTCTACTCGGCGCAGCAGAAGGTGTCGATCACCTCGCCGTACTTCGTCCCCGACGACTCGATGCTCTACGCCATCACGACGACGGCGCAGCGCGGGGTCGAGGTCGAGCTCTTCGTCGGCGAGATGGGCGACCACGCGATGACGTGGCACGCCCAGCGCTCCTACTACGAGGGGCTGCTCCGCGCGGGGGTCAGGATCTGGCTCTACCGTGCCCCCACGATCCTCCACGCGAAGCACTTCACGATCGACGACGAGGTGGCGGTGATCGGGTCGAGCAACATGGACATGCGCTCGTTCAGCCTCAACCTCGAGGTGTCGGTCATGGTGCGGGGCAGTCGCTTCGTCGACGCCCTCCGCGAGGTCCAGGACGCCTACAAGGAGCACAGCTTCGAGCTGACGCTCGAGTCGTGGGTGGACCGGCCGCGGCGGTCCAAGGTGCTCGACAACGTCGCGCGGCTCACGGCAGCGCTGCAGTAGCGGGCGGCCGGGAGGCGCGGGCCGCGTCCGACTCATCGGCCTGCCTCCGCGTGCGGTCGCGCCGCCCGGGTCCCTCTCACCTTGCGAGGGGCCCGGGCGCGGCGTGCGAGGTTTCGCACACGGTGCGAGGGCGCGAGCCCCGCACCGTGTGGGAAACCTCGCACCGTGCGTACGGGCGGCGCCGCCCTCGCACGGTGCGAGGGGCCGGCCGCAGCGTGCGAGGTTTCGCACACGGTGCGAGGGCGCGAGCCCCGCACCGTGTGGGAAACCTCGCACGGTCCGTACGGGCGGCGCTCGCCTCAGCGGGTGAGCGGGACGAGGTCGGTCAGGCGGGCGAGCAGCCGCTCGAGCGGCCCTCGCCCGAAGAACGTCCGCCAGGTCATGGCGAAGAGCACCGAGCCGATCGCGAACCACCCCCAGGCAGCCGCGCTCTGCGGGTACTCCGGCAGCAGCGCGATCACGACCAGGTGGAACGCGTACACCGACAGCGGCATCGCACCGACGGCCACGAGCGGGAACGCCACCCGCCGCACCGTCCGGCCGCGACCGTCGACGAGCAGGCAGCAGAGCGCCGTCACCGCGACCGCGACCCCGGCCGTCCCCACGACGTCGACCACGGACGACGAGTGGTCGCGCGGCGAGAGGAACTCCTGCGCGAGGGCCTGCGTTGGCGTGCTGCCGTCGGGCGAGTAGGGCACCCCCGGGAAGGACAGCCACGCGGCGTCGGCGGGCACCGGCGCGAGGGCGTTCCCGACGACGTACGCGGCGACGGCGACCAGAGCGCCGGACGCGAGCAGCGCTGCCTGGGTGATCCGCGCCTCTCCCCACCGGCTCGGCCCGGACGCCGCTGGCGCGTCGCCCGGGAACCGGCAGCGGGGGCCCAGGCCGCCCGCCCGCGCGACCGCGAGCCCGACCAGCACGTACGCCAGGAAGGTGACCACGGGGTACACCAGGCCGAGCTGCACCTCCCACATGCCCGCGTCCGCGTACAGGGGCACGACCGCGAGCGCGACGACCGGTGACGCCACGGCGCAGGCTCCCGCGAGGACGAGCAGCCAGCGGGCGCGGACGCGGAGCACCGGGACGGCGAGGAGGAACAGCGCGCCGTAGGTCGGCAGGATCACGTACACGGGCGTGTCGAGCGCCATCAGCAGGAGTCCGACACCGACGACGGCGAGCGCACGGATCGCGAGCCGGGCACGGACGCGGCCGATCAGGGGCGGCCCGGGCGGCTCCGTCCGTCCACTCGTGAGCCCGATCGACACCCCGGCGAGGACCGCGAAGAGCGAGGACGACCGTCCGTGTGCCACGGCGGCCCATGTGGACGGGTCCGACCAGTCCACGGCCTCCGGGACGTCCGCGACGTGGGTCGCGATCATGCCGAGCAGCGCGAGGGCACGGGCGACGTCGACGCCCTGCAGCCGGGGACCGGACGCGGGCGCGCCCCGCACCGCGTCGGGCGGTACGGGGCGTGCTGCGGTGGTCACGGCGGGGACTGCCCTCAGCTCGTCGACGCCGTCGTCCGACCGAGCGACACGTCGATCATCTCGTCGCGCGGGACGACCTTGATCCGCTCACGCCCGGCGGCCTCGCCGAGGGCGAGTTCGTGTGCGTCGAGGTTGTGCCAGCCGTCGAGGTCCGTGAACGCGACGCCACGCTCGCGGAGCAGGTTGGGCACGGCCTCCTCCGACGGGTCCTCCGGCGTCCACCACGAGGCCTGGTCGTTGACGATGTGCTGGACGGTCTCCATCGCGTCGGACTTGGTGTGTCCGATGAGGCCGACGGGGCCACGCTTGATCCACCCCGTCGCGTACACGCCGGGGAGCCGGTGACCGTCCTCGCTGAGGACCTGGCCCTCGCGGTTCGGGATGACGCCCTGCCGCTCGTCGAACGGCACACCCGGCAGGGGTGACCCGAAGTAGCCGACGGCGCGGTACGCGGCCTGGATGGCGACCTCGCGGACCTCGCCGGTGCCCTCGACACCACCCTGTCCGTCCGGCCGTGTGCGCTCGTACCGGATCGCCGCGACGTGCCCGCGCTCGTCGGCGACGAGCTCGAGGGGCTTCGCGTAGAAGTGCAGGTGCAGGCGTCGGCTCGCCTGCCCGACCTCACGCTCGCGCCACTGGTTCAGGACACGGTTCATGACCATGACCTGCTTGTTGGTCTGGATGGCGGTGAGCGACGCCTCGTCGTGGTCGAAGTCCTCGTCGTACACGATCATGTCGACGTCGCGGAGCTCCCCCAGCTCGCGGAGCTCGAGCGGCGTGAACTTCACCTGTGCGGGTCCGCGGCGACCGAACACGTGGACGTCGGTCACCGGGCTCGTCTTGAGGCCCTGGTACACGTTGTCCGGGATCTCGGTCGGCAGGAGGTCGTCGGCGTGCTTCGCGAGGATGCGCGACACGTCGAGGGCGACGTTCCCGTTGCCGATGACCGCGACGCTCTCGGCGTCGAGCGGCCAGGTGCGCGGCACGTCCGGGTGCCCGTCGAACCAGCTCACGAAGTCGGCGGCGCCGAACGAGCCCTCGAGGTCGACCCCGGGGATGTCGAGGTCGGCGTCCTTGATCGCACCGGTCGAGAAGACCACCGCGTTGTAGTGCTGCTTGAGGTCGTCGAGCGTGATGTCCTCGCCGAAACGGACGTTGCCGAACAACCGGACGACCCCGCGGTCGAGCACGTCACGCAGCGCGTTGATGATGCCCTTGATGCGGGGGTGGTCGGGGGCGACGCCGTACCGGACCAGGCCGTACGGGGCGGGGAGCTGTTCGAACAGGTCGATCGACACGTCGTAGCCGTGCGCCTCGCGCAGGAGGATGTCCGCGGCGTAGATGCCGGCGGGGCCGGCGCCGACGATGGCGAGTCGGAGGGTGGGCACTGATCGTCTCCAGTTCGTTCGGGTGGGGTGCTCCCGGGGCCGCTGGTGGGTGGCTCGTGGTGCGGTGGCGCGGGTCAGCGGCTCCGGTCGACGACGGACTCCGCGAACCGGGTGAGCGCCTTCTTCACGGTGCCGTCGGGCAGCGGCGCGAGGGCGTCGACCGCTTCCTCGGCCCACCGCACGGCGATCGCGCGTGTCGCCGTGGTCGCCTCGTGGTCGCGCAGTGCCGCCACAGCGGACTGGTAGGGCGCCGAGTCGACCGCGTCGTCCGGGGCGCCCTTCACGTCGTGCTCGATGCGGTGCAGGAGCGCATCGGCGTCGGGATCGGAGGCGGCGAGTGCCCGGAGGTGCAGGAGCGGCAGCGTGTCGACGCCGGCGCGGAGGTCGTTGCCGGCGATCTTGCCCGTGCGGTCCCCCGCCGGTGCCAGGTCGATCACGTCGTCGACGAGCTGGAAGGCGACGCCCACCTTCTCGCCGAAGACCGCGACGGGTTCGAGGTAGGCGCGGTCGGCGCCGGAGAACAGGATGCCGGCGCGGGCCGCGGTCGCGATGAGCGAACCGGTCTTGTCGCTGAGAACCTGGATGTAGTGCGCGACGGCGTCCTCGCCTTCGCGAGGTCCGGTGGTCTCGTGGAGTTGTCCGAGGCAGAGCCGCTGGAAGGTCTCCGCCTGCATGCGGATGCCCTCGACGCCGAGGTCCGCCGTGATGAGGCTCGCCCGGGCGAACAGCAGGTCCCCCGTGAGGATCGCGACGTTGTTGCCGTAGGTGACGTGCGCCGCCGGGACACCGCGACGGACCGGTGCCTCGTCCATGACGTCGTCGTGGTAGAGCGACGCGAGGTGCGTGGTCTCGATGCTCACCGCGGCCTTCACGACCTCGTCGGTGACACCCCGGCCGAGCTGCGCGATCAGGAGCGTCAGCGTGGGCCGGATGCGCTTGCCGCCGGCCGCGAGCAGGTACCGGCTCGTGGTGTCCGCGAGGGTGTCCGCGGAGTGCATCGCCTCCTCGAGCGCGTGCTCGACCACCTCGAGCCCGTCGTCGACCGCGGTGATGAACCGCCGGTCGGCGGGGGACGCGAACAGCCGTTCGCCGATGCCCAGCGAGGCGCGGAGACTCGGTGCGCGACGTGCGACCGGGACGCTCGGGTTCAAGTGCTGCTCCGTACTCGGGGAGGCCCGTACTCGGGGAGGGATGGGTCAGCCGTCGTGGTCGGCGGCGTCGGTGCCCGGCTGGACACGCGGCTGCTCGCCGGTGGCCTGGTGCTCGCGTCGGGCCTTCGCACGTCGTGCCACCGACTCGCGGACCGTGCCCGCGACGGGCTTGCGGCCGCGGTGCAGTGCGACGATACCGGCCGTCAGGTTCCGGTAGGCGACCATCGTGAAGCCGACGCCGCGGAGCCACTGGCTGAGGACCTGCTGCTCGGGCCACGCGTCGATCGACTCGGCGAGGTAGCGGTAGGCCGCGGGGTTGCTCGACGACAGCTTCGCGACGCCGGGCAGCACCCGCTTGAGGTAGGTGCCGTAGCCGAAGCGCAGGAGCGCGATCGGCGGCGTGGAGAACTCACAGATGACGACGCGACCGCCGGGCTTGAGCACCCGGAGCATCTCGACGAGCGCCTGCTGCGGGTCGTTGACGTTGCGCAGGCCGAAGGAGATGGAGACGGCGTCGAAGGTGTCGTCGTCGAACGGCAGGTGCTCGGCATCGCCCTCGACGAAGGTGATCTCCGGGTGGCGCTCCCGACCGACCGCGATCATGCCCGCGGAGAGGTCGAGCGCCGTCACCTCGGCACCCTTCTTGGCGAAGGCGGCCGAGCTCGTGCCCGTCCCGGCGGCGATGTCGAGCACCTTCTCGCCCGGCTGCGGGTCGACCGCACGGACCGTCGCGACGCGCCACAGCGGGGCGTTGCCCGCGGAGAGGATGTCGTTCGTGAGGTCGTACTTCGCCGCGACGTCGTCGAACATGGCCGCCACCTCGTCCGGGCGCTTGTTCAGGTCCGCTCTGCTCACCCGAGCCATCCTAGAGGTCCGTGCCCGAGCGTTCCCGTGAGCGCGCGGCGCGTACGATCGGGGCGTGCCACGAACCACGACGGCGGCCCCGCCGCTGACGGTGTCGACCCGGATCCTCGACGACCCGGGCGCCGTCCTCCGCCACACCCTGCACGACGCCCCGCTGGCCTTCGTCCGCGGTGGGGACGGCATCGTCGGGATCGGTGAGGCGCTGCGGTTCGAGTTCACGGGACCCTCCCGGATGCGGGACGCCTCCGCCGTCTGGCGCGACGTGGTCGCCGCCGCCGAGGTCGACGACCCGGTGCAGCTCCGCGGCTCCGGGCTCGTCGCGTTCGGGTCCTTCGCGTTCGCCGACGACTCCGCGGACACGAGCGTGCTCGTCGTCCCCCGCGTCGTGGTCGGCCGTCGGCGCGGCAAGGCCTGGCTGACCGCGATCGACACCACGCCCGACCCCGCGCCGCTCGCGTTCAGCCGCACGTCGGTGCCGGTCCCCCGGGTCGGCCCGCACGTGTCGGTGGTGTTCTCCCCCGGACGCATCGACGAGGACACGTACGCGCGGAACGTCGTGGAGGCCGTGCGACGCATCGCGGCCGGCGAGGCGCAGAAGGTCGTGCTCGCCCGCGACCTCGTGGGGACCCTGCCGGACGGTGCCGACCAGCGGGCCGTCCTGCTCGACCTCGCGGACGCCTACCCGCAGTGCGTCACCTTCGCCGTGGACGGGCTGATCGGCGCGACCCCGGAGACCCTGGCGCGGACGGACGGCACGCGGCTCTCGGCACGGGTGCTCGCCGGCAGTGCGGCACGTGGGACCGACCCGGTCTCGGACCGTGCCGCCGCCGAGGCCCTGGCGTCGAGCCGGAAGGACGTCGAGGAGCACGCGTTCGCGATCGAGAGCCTGCTGGCCGCGCTCCGACCCCTCGCGTCGGACGTGCGCGCCGACCCCGAACCCTTCCGCCTGCAGCTGCCGAACGTGTGGCACCTGGCGACCGACGTCCAGGCGACCCTCCCCGTCGGTACGACGTCGCTCGACGTCGCCGACGTCCTGCACCCCACGGCCGCCGTCGCCGGCACCCCGACCGACGTCGCCGTCCGGCTCGTGTCCGAGCTCGAGGGCGTCGACCGCGGGCGCTACGCGGGACCGGTCGGGTGGCTCGGCGCGAACGGGGACGGCGAGTGGATGCTCGCCCTCCGGAGCGCGCGGATCACCCCGGACGGCACCGTCCGGGCGTGGGCGGGCGCGGGCATCGTGGCGGGGTCGGAGCCGACGAGGGAGGTCGCCGAGACCGCGCTCAAGTTCCGGCCGATCCGGGACGCGCTCGCCTGACGCGCGCGTCGCGGCGCGACCACGCGACCGCGCACCGACCGGGGCACGGGCACCCACGCGACCGCGTACCGGCCTGGAGGCACGTGCGGACCGGCACCGCGCCTCCAGGCCGACACCCGGTTCCGCGCACACCCGGCCGTGCAGGCCGGTCGGCCGTGCAGGCCGGTCGGCCGTGCCGG
The DNA here is from genome assembly GCF_000333315.1 of Curtobacterium sp. B8. NCBI lineage: Bacteria > Bacillati > Actinomycetota > Actinomycetes > Micrococcales > Microbacteriaceae > Curtobacterium > Curtobacterium sp. B8. Next base: position 12,039 of record NZ_BACW01000531.1, on the reverse strand, counting down.
CCGCGCTCACTCCGCCAGCGGCACCTCGATGACGACCCGCTCCGCCGGGTCCGTCAGCACCCGCTCCAGATCGCCCCACGTCGCGGCCCGGCGGTACTCCCACCCGAGTCCCGTCACGACCCGCTCGACGTCCACGTGCTGCGGCGTGCTCATCATCCGGGTCATGTCCGCCTCCGGCGTCGTCGCCGCGACCTCGAGACCGCGGAAGATCGCGCCGCCGCCGTCGTTGCCGACCACCACCTGCACCCGGTGCGTCCGCTCCCGCGTCCCCGTGACGAAGGCCCCGAGGTCGTGCAGGAACGTGAGGTCCCCCACGAGCACGCGGGTGGTCCCGACCGACGCCGAGGAGCGCTCGAGCGCGGCAGCGATCCCGAGGGCGGTCGACACGGTGCCGTCGATGCCGGCGAGCCCGCGGTTGGCGTGCACGCGGAGCTTCTTGCCCGGCACCCGGGCGTCCGCGACGCGGATGAGCTGCGACGCGCCGAGCACGAGCCGGTCGTGCGGCCACGTCACGCCCCAGACGGCCTCGGTCAGCATGGCCCGGTCGACGGGACGCCGACGGAGCGCGACCTCGTCGCGGAGGAACCGGTTCCGTTCGGCGCGGTCCGGGGACCGCTTCGCGTCGAGGTCCGGAGCGGCGTCGCCCTCGCCGAGCAGCGCCCGGCTCGCGACCACCCAGCGGCCCACCCACGCGCGGTGGGCAGGCGTGGTCCGGCCGGTGACCCGCACGTCCGACACGACGGTGGTCACGGCGTCCGGCCGGGAGGCGCGGGCCGGGTCGTACACGTCGGCCCCCGGTGCGCGCACCACGACGGTCTCGACGTCGTCACGCTGCAGGAGCGCCGGCACCTCGCGGCTGAGCGTCGGGTGCCCGAGCACGACGGCTCGCCGCACCACTCCTCCGAACGCCGGGTCGCGGAGGAGTTCACGGTAGGCGACCACGAGGTTGCGGCCGAAGTGGGCACCGCTCGACACCTCCGCGATCAGCGGGGCACCGAGCTCCCAGGCGATCCGCTCGGCGTCGGGTCCGGCGTCGTGGCCGGCGATCACGACCGTGGCCGGCTCTTCGTCGGGAGCGAGCTCCGCCAGCGGGAGGCCGGTGTGCTGGCGTCGCGTGGCGTACGCGGTGTCGACGTCAGCGTCGGGCACGGGGGCGACGGCCCCCTCGGGGAGCCCGGCGGACAGCGGTTCGCGGAAGGCGAGGTTGAGCTGGACGGGGCCCGGCTGCCCCTCGTGCCCGGACGCCGCGGCCACGGTCTGTCGGGCGAGCTCCCGGGTGGTCCGGTGCAGCTCGTCGTCGGTGGTCGCTGCGGTCGGCGCCTGCACGTCGCGGACGAACGACACCGCCGGGCCGAACAGGCCGGGCTGGACGGTGGTCTGGTTGCTGCCGATGCCGCGGAGCTCTTCCGGGCGGTCGGCGCTCAGCACGATCATCGGCACGCCGGAGTGGTGCGCCTCGAGCACCGCCGGGTGCAGGTTCGCGACCGCGGTCCCGCTCGTGGTGACCACGGCCGCGGGCCGTCCGGTCTCGACCGCGAGGCCGAGCGCGAAGAAGCCCGCGGTGCGCTCGTCGAGCCGGACGTGCACGGTGGGGCCGCCAGCGCGCTCGAGTGCGACCGCGGCGAGGGCGAGCGCCTGGGAGCGGGAGCCCGGGCTCACGACGACGTCGGTGATACCGGCCCGCGCGAGGTCCTGCAGGAGCGCGACGGCGAAGTCGGTCGCCGGGCTGCGGTCAGCCGTTCGGGCGTCCGTCGTCGTCGCGGTCGTGGAACTGGTCTTCGAGGTCTCGGAGGGTTGCGTCGTCCTGGTCCTTGTCCGTGCGGGAGCGTCCCGGGGGCGTCGTCCGGCCGCCGAGGAAGTCCGGGTCGTCTTCGGGTCCACGGTACCGGGCGGCGGGCGCCGGACCCGCGGGAGCGCGGCCGAGCAGCAGCCAGAGCACCCCGCCGACGACGGGCAGGACGATCACGAGGAGGATCCAGACCCCGCGGCTGAGGGAACGCACGCGCTGGCGCGGCATCGTGGCGCAGTCGATGGCCGCCCACACCGTGAACGCCACGGCGGCGACGACGACGATCAGCCACAGTCGGACCATGCACGGAGTCTAGGCAGCGCTCCTGTGCAGCACCTGCCATGCCGGGCTTCGTACACTTGTCGGGTGAAAGCCTGGCTCCTGTACACCCTGGCCCGTCTCGGGATCTTCGCGGCCGCCCTCCTGCTGCTCCGCGTCCTGACGCCGATGCCCTGGTACTGGGCCACGATCGTCGCCGCGCTGGTCGGGCTGCTGGTGTCGTACATCGCCCTCGCGAAGCTCCGCCACCGTGTGGCGCTGAGCCTCGCCGAGCGTCGCCCGGGGCCCGCGCACGACGCCGACAGCGACTTCGAGGACGACTTCGTCGACGCCGCCGACGGCGAGGCGCCGAGCGCGCAGCCCGTCTCCGACGCCGACCGGCACGCCGCCCGGCGCGACGAGGTCTGACGCTGCGAGGTCCGGCGGCCGACGTCCGGCGGCCGGAGCGGCGGCTCGCGCGGGTCCGCACAACCGAAGACACCCCGAACCACGCGTCGTGCTGGTTCGGGGTGTCTTCGGTTGTGCGAACGCGGTGCGGACCGCGGCGCCTACGGCTGCACGGCGAGCGTGATGCCGAGCACCACCCCGTAGCCCAGCGACGCGAACGACGACAGCTGCAGCGCCGTGATGAGTTCGCGCGGCTTCCGCGACGACACCCCGATCACCAGCGCCGGCAGCGCGAGCAGCAGCGAGAAGTACGTGAACCCCGTGCGGAAGTAGAGCAGCACGAACCACAGCAGCACGACGTACGGGAGCATCAGGAACAACCCGTACAGCGTCCGTGCGACGGTCCGGCCGAGCACCACGGCGAGCGTCCGCTTGCCGGCGAGGCGGTCCTCGTCGATGTCCCGGATGTTGTTCACCATGAGCACCGCGCACGCGAAGAACCCGGCGGCGACGGCCGCGGCCCACCCGCTGGCGGTGACCTGCTGGATCTGGGTGTACTGCGTCCCGAGCACGGCGACGAGCCCGAAGAAGACGAAGACGAAGACCTCGCCGAGCGCGTTGTAGCCGTAGGGCCGCTTGCCGCCGGTGTAGAACCACGCGGCGACGATGGCGGCGGCCCCGACGATGAGGATCCACCACAGCCCGGTGAGCACCACGATCCCGATGCCCGCGAGGGCCGCGAGCCCGAAGAACGTCAGCGCCACCGTGAGCACGGTCCGCGGCTTGGCGATGCCGGCCCCCGTGAGACGTGCCGGGCCGACGCGGAACTCGTCCGTGCCACGCACCCCGTCGGAGTAGTCGTTGCTGTAGTTCACGCCGATCTGCAGGAACAGCGCGACCGCGAGGGCGAGCACTGCGATCGCCAGGTGCCCGTCCTTCCCGAGGTAGTCACCGAAGTCGCCGGGGTTCCCGCTGTCGACGAAGGCGACGGCGGTGCCGAGGACCACCGGCACGACGCCGAGCGTCAGGGTCCGCAGTCGCGCCCCACCGATCCAGTCGCGCGCGGTCGCCTTGCGCTTGGTCCGCTGCGGGCCAGCGGCCTTCGCCGGGTTGCCACTCCGGCCCTTGGACCGGCTCTGCTGCTTCGTTCGTGCCACGGCCGATCATCGTACCGGCGTTCGCCATACGACCGGCGCGGAGGCCGTCACGGAGACGAGCGACGGCCGGGAGGCCCGGATCGCCCGCCCCGCTCGACCCACCTCCGTCAGGCGGTCGGGTCGACGATCGCGCGGACCGCCCGGCGGTCCGGTTTCCCGCTCGGGAGCATCGGGAGTCGGTCGAGCACGACGACCTCGGCGGGGCGGGCCGCGCGGCCCAGGGCGTCGCCGACGGCCGTGCGGACCGCGTCGAGGTCGAGCGGCCGGTCGGTGACGACGACGGGTACCTCGCCCCACTCCCCCGACGCCCGCCGGGTGACGACCGCGCCCTCGTGACCGGGCACGCCCCGGACGATGCGTTCGACGGCTCCGAGCGCGACCTTCTCGCCGCCGGAGATGACGACGTCGTCGAGCCGTCCCACGACCCGTACCCGGCCGTCCACGACCTCGCCGGCGTCGCCCGTGCGGTACCAACGCTGCCCGTCGCGCTCCGTGAAGGTGCGGGCCGTGCGGTCGTCGTCGCCGAGGTACCCCTCGGCGAGCATCGGCCCGGCGAGGAGCAGCTCCCCGTCGTCCACGGCCGCGTGCACCGGGCCGAGCGGCACGCCGTCGTAGACGCACCCACCGCTGGTCTCGCTCGCGCCGTACGTCGTGACGATCGGGACGCCGGCCTCCCGTGCGCGGTCCCGGAGCGTCACCGGGGTGGCCTGACCTCCGACGAGGACGGCGTCGAACGCCGCGAGGGCCGCCGTCGCACGCTCGTCGTCGAGGACCCGGGCGAGCTGCACCGGCACGAGCGACGTGTAGCGCCGCGGGGCCGACCGGTCGGTCACCAGCTGCGCCGCGGCGTCCGCGAACCCGGCCGGGTCGAAGTGGCCGGCCGGCACGACGACCGGGGTCGACCCGGCGGCGATCGATCGCGTCAGGACGTTGAGGCCGGCGATGTAGTGCGTCGGCAGCGCGAGCACCCACGCGCCCGGGCCGCCGAGCGCCGCGTCGGCGGCGGCCGCTCCGGCGAGGAGCGCCTCCGACGACAGCGCGACCCGCTTCCCGGTCCCGGTGGAGCCGCTCGTCTCGACCACCAGGGCGACCCGCTGCGCGACGTCCGCGGGAGGCTGTGTCGGCAGCGCTGGGGTCCCCTCGGCGACGGGGAGCAGCGCGGGGCCGCCGGCGAGTGCTGCCTCCAGGCCGCGCAGCACGGCGAACGGGTCGGACGCGCCCACCGCGACCAGCGGACGGGGCATCAGGCGCGCCTCAGTAGTGCCACGGGAAGGAGGTCCACTCCGGCTTGCGCTTCTCGAGGAAGGAGTCCCGCCCCTCGACGGCCTCGTCGGTGCCGTAGGCGAGGCGCGTCGCCTCGCCGGCGAAGACCTGCTGGCCGACCATGCCGTCGTCGACCGCGTTGAACGCGTACTTGAGCATGCGGATCGCCGTCGGGGACTTGCCGAGAATGATCTCGCCCCAGCGGATCGCCTCGCGCTCGAGGTCCTCGTGCGGCACGACGGCGTTCACCGCGCCCATCTCGTACGCGCGCTGGGCGGAGTACTCCTGCGCGAGGAAGAAGACCTCACGCGCGAACTTCTGCCCGATCTGCTTGGCGTAGTAGGCGCTGCCGTAGCCCCCGTCGAACGAGCCGACGTCGGCGTCGGTCTGCTTGAACTTCCCGTGCTCGGCGCTCGCGATGGTGAGGTCGCAGATCGCGTGCAGCGAGTGTCCGCCGCCGGCCGCCCACCCCGGGACGACCGCGATGACGACCTTCGGCATCATCCGGATGAGCCGCTGCACCTCGAGGATGTGCAGTCGGCCCATCGACGCCTGCGCCGCGGCCGGGTCGACGCCCTCGGGCGGGGCCCCTTCGTCGCCGACGTACTGGTAGCCGCTCCGCCCACGGATGCGCTGGTCGCCGCCGGAGCAGAAGGCCCAGCCGCCGTCCTTCGGGCTCGGGCCGTTGCCGGTGAGCAGGACGACCCCGACGCGGGGGTCCTGGCGGGCGTCGTCGAGGGCGCGGTACAGCTCGTCGACCGTCCGCGGGCGGAAGGCGTTGCGGACCTCCGGCCGGTCGAAGGCCACCCGGACGATGCCCTGCGAGACGTGCTTGTGGTACGTGATGTCGGTGAACTGCTCCGCGATCGGAGCCGCGGTCCAGACGTCGGGGTCGAACAGGTCGGAGACGGGAGCAGCCATGCTCCCAACGTACCGCCGCTGTCCGACCGTCCCGTCGCGGGCGGCACCCGGTGCGGAGCGGCGGCCGGGGTGGATCCGGTCAGGGCACGCTGCCGGGTGGATCCGGTCAGGGCACGCTGCCGGGTGGATCCGGGCAGGGCACGCTGTCGGGTGGCTCCGGTCAGGTCGCGCTGCCGGGTGGATCCGGGCAGGGCACGCTGCCGGGTGACTCCGGTCAGGTCGCGCTGCCGCCCATGTCGGTGAGGAGCTCGGGGGCCACGACCACGATGAGCACGATGAGGATCACCGGGTTGGCGAGGAACGCCACCACGACGCCGATCGCGCCGTACCACCGGCCGAGCGAGCCGACCGCCGCGATGAAGCCGAGGACCGCGGCGACCAGGGTCAGGAACACGGTGACGAAGCAGATGCCGAACGCGAAGGTGGTGTCCCCGCCGACGAACACCGCGAAGGCGCTCGCGTCGATCGCCGCGCAGACCACCGCGAGACCGAGGGCGATCTTGCCGACGAGCGGGTTGCGGCGACGGTGCGTGCGACCCGGGGCGTTCCGGACGTCGACCGTGTTCCGCTGGACGAGGCGTGCGAACTCGTCGCTCGGGGCCGTCGGACGCTGGCCCGACGGGGCCTTCGCACGCTGGCCCGACGGGGTCGGCGTCGCCGGTCGCTGCTGCGGCTGGGGACGGGCGGCCGCCGCGGTCCGGGGTTGTGCTGCGCGCTGCTGCGTGGTGCGTTGCTGCACCGCGGCGCGCTGCTGCGGAGTCGCACCGCGTGGTGCTGCTCCTCGCTGCGGGTCCGGGGACACCGAGCCTCCCTCTTCCGGTCCGTTCGGCGGGACCGGGCCCCTCCGACATGCCTGTCGACCGAAGCCGACCGGTGCATGCTAATGCCCTGCGCTGGCGGTCCCCTCCGAACAACCGTGGGGCACCCTGGACGCGCCTGGGAGGATGGTCACCGTGCGCCCCGACCTCGCTGAACTCCTCGCCGACGCCCACGTCGTGTCCCTGCCGATGCGCGTCCGGTTCCGCGGGATCACGGCCCGCGAGGCCCTCGTCCTCCGTGGTCCCGAGGGCTGGACCGAGTTCTCCCCCTTCGTGGAGTACGACGATGCCGAGGCCAGCGCGTGGCTCGACGCCGCGATCGACTTCGGGTGGACCGCACACGAACCCGCGCTCGACGCCGTGCCGGTCAACGCGACCGTGCCCGCGGTCGACCCGGAGCAGGTCGCCGAGCTGCTCGCACGCTACCTGGGCTGCACGACCGCGAAGGTGAAGGTCGCCGAAGCCGGGACGACCGTCGACGACGACGTCGCCCGCGTCGCCGAGGTCCGACGGGTGATGGGTCCCGACGCCGATGTCCGGGTGGACGCGAACGGCCTGGGGTCCGTCAACGAGGCGAAGACGGCACTCGAGCGGCTCCGCGTGGTCGACCTGCAATACCCAGAACAGCCGGTGGCCTCGGTCGAGGAGCTCGCGTCCCTGCGGTCGCGGATCGACGGCCTCGGGGTGCGCATCGCGGCCGACGAGAGCGTCCGGAAGGCCGCCGACCCGCTCGCGGTCGCCCGTGCCGGAGCGGCCGACGTGCTCGTGGTCAAGGCGCAGCCCCTCGGTGGGGTCTCGGCGGCTGCCCGGATCGTGGCCGAGGCCGGTCTCCCGTGCGTGGTCTCCAGCGCGCTCGACACCTCCGTCGGCCTGGGGATGGGTGCGTTCCTCGCTGCGCGGTCGATGGCGCCGGGATTCGCGGCGGGGCTCGGGACGGCGGCGATGTTCCGCGGCGACGTGACGGCGGAACCGCTGCTGCCGGTCGGGGGCCGGATCGCGGTCCGTCGGGTCGAGGTCGACCGGGCTCTGCTCGAGCGGCACGCTGCGTCGCCGGAGCGGACGTCGTGGTGGCTCGACCGGGTGCGCCGCGTGCACGAGTTGCTCCCGGCCTGACGGGCGCGCGGGCTCGGGGCCGCGCGGGCTCAGGGCCTCGGCCCCGGCCCCGGCGGTCACGACACCCCGCTCAGGTCCGGCGAGCGGTCACGAACCGTCGTTCCGCGGGTGCCAGAGCGACAGTTCGTGACCGCCGGACGGTCCACCGCCGGGGCGTCGTGACCACCCAAGGCCGGGCAGTGCAGGCCTCGGTCGCGGTCACGACACCCCGCGCCCCGCCGGCGAGCGGTCACGAACCGTCGGTCGGCGGACGCCGGAGCGACAGTTCGTGACCGCCGGACGGTCCACCGCCGGGGGCGCCGCGACCACCCAAGGCCGGGCAGTGCAGGCCTCGGTCGCGGTCACGACACCCCGCGCCACGCCGGCGAGCGGTCACGAACCGTCGGTCGGCGGGCGCCGGAGCGACAGTTCGTGACCGCCGGACGGTCCACCACCGGGGCGTCGTGACCACCCGCCGTCCGCGCGATCAGACAGGCACGTCGCGCGCTCGGCGGACAGCCGGCTCGCGCGGGCACAGACGGACGGGAGGCGCGGTGCCGACCGGCACCGCGCCTCCCGTCAGGTCGGGGCCGCGTCAGCGGACCCCGCGCCGGCTCACAGGCCCGAGTAGCTGTGCAGGCCTTTGAAGAACACGTTCACCACCGAGAAGTTGAACATCACCGCGCCGAAGCCGATGAGCGCCAGCCACGAGGACCGCGCACCACGCCAACCACGGGTCGCACGAGCGTGGATGTACCCGGCGTAGACGACCCAGATGATGAAGGTCCAGACCTCCTTGGTGTCCCACCCCCAGTACCGACCCCAGGCCCGCTCGGCCCAGATCGCACCGGCGATGAGCGTGAACGTCCAGAGGACGAACCCGACGAGGATGACGCGGTAGCTCAGGACCTCGAGGCGATCGGCGTCCGGCAAGGTCTCCATGAAGCGGAGCTTCTTCGACACCGGACGGCCCTGGCGGTACGTCTGCACCAGCTGCGACACCGCGAGACCGGCGCCGAGCGCGAAGAACCCCGTGCCGGCGATGGCGACGAACACGTGGATGACGAGCCAGTACGACTGCAGCGCCGCCACGAGCGGGACGACCGGCACGTAGTAGTTCACCGTCGCGATGCCGAGCAGGATGAGGGTCAGGCCGGAGATGAAGACGCCGAGGAACTGCAGGTTCTGCCAGAGCTGCACGCCGAGGAAGATGAGGACGATCAGCGCGGTCCCGGTCAGCGAGAACTCGAACATGTTGCCCCACGGCACCCGATCGGCCGCGATGCCCCGGAGGACGACCGCGCCGATGTGCAGGATGACGCCGAGGATCATCATGGCCATGCCGACACGTTCGAACTTGGTGCCGCGCTTGGTCGGGTCGGCGGGAGCGCCGGTGTCCACCTTCTCGAGCACGACCGTGCCGCCGCGGACCGTCGCGACGGTCTCGGCGGGGGCGGCAGCGGGCGCCGTGGCGGCCTGGACCGCCGCGACGTTGCCCGCACGCTTCGCCATGTCGAGCGCGAACGAGATGAACGCGATGACGTAGACGGCCATCGCCGAGTACGTCAGGACGACCGAGTAGCTGGCCAGTGTCGCGGTCATGTTCACTGGGGAATCCTAACTCCGAGGTCCGACATGTGCCGCTGCGCGATGTCCGCGACGGCCCGTTCCAGGTTGGGGTCCTCGCCGCGGGCGAGGCCCGCGTACTCGAGGTCGTACTCGCCGTGCTCCGCACCCTTCCGGGGCACCGCCTTCACCCACACACGCCGGCGGGGCACGAAGAGCGAGGTCAGCAGGCCGAGGGTGGAGAGCAACGCGAAGCCGCCCACCCAGAGCTGCGACGGGTCGTGGTGCACGTCGAGCGAGACGTAGCGCTTCACCCCGTCGAACGTGATCGAGCCGGCACCGTCGGGCAGCTGCTTCGTCTGCCCGGGCTTCAGCTGGACCGAGGCCGCGTCGGCACGGGTGCCGGCGATCTCCTTCAGGCCGCTCGTGTCCAGCGTGTAGACGCTCTGCGGGACGCCGTCGTCGAGACCGAGGTCGCCCGTGTAGACCTGCAGGCTGAGGAGCGGGTTCTCGGTGTCCGGGTAGGCGCTCGTGAACGCGCCGGTCGACATCTCCTGCGCCGTCGGGTAGAAGAAGCCCTGGATGCCGAGCTGGTCCGGCTCGGCGTCCGGCACCTTGATGACCCCGACGGACGTGTAGTTCGCGTCCTGCGGCAGGAACGGCACGACGTCCTTGAACGCCACGTTCCCCTTGCCGTCGCGGACGGTGACCTGCATCGCGTAGCCGTTGCCGAGCAGGTAGACGTTCGTCCCGCCGATCGACACCGGGTCGTTCACGCCGAGGCGCTGGGTCTTCGAGACACCGCTCTTCGTCGTCGTCGTGACCGTGGCGTCGTAGTCGAGCGCCTGGCCGAGGGCGTTGAGGTTCGTCTCCTCGTACTTCGTGACGAACTTGTCGAGCTTCAGGTTGTAGCCCTGCAGGTCGGACTGCTGGAACCACCGCCCGGGGTTGAACGAGTCGTACGCCACGAGACTGTTTGAGAAGGTCTGCCCCTCGACGAGCAGGCGCTGTCCGGTGAAGCCGAACCCGCCACCGACACCGACCGCGACGAGGACCCCGACGAGGGCCGCGTGGAACACGAGGTTGCCGGTCTCGCGGAGGTAGCCGCGCTCCGCGCTCACCGAGTCGCCGAAGCGCTCGACGCGGTACCCGGAGCGCTTCAGGAGCGCCATCGCGCGCGTGACGGCGTGGTCGACGGACGGGAGGCCCGTGGCGGCGTCCGCCCCGTCGGCCGCGGTGGTGACGCTGGTCGCGTCCACCGGCACCGACCGGAAGCCCGCGAGTCGGCCGAGCCGGACGGGGGTCTTCGGCGGGCGGGTGCGGAGGGCCTGCCAGTGGTGCTTCGTGCGCGGGACGATGCAGCCGATCAGGGAGACGAAGAGCAGGAGGTAGATCGCCGAGAACCACACCGAGGTGTAGGTGTCGAAGACCTGGAGCTTGTCGAGCACCGGGTAGAGCGCGGGGTGGTCGGCCTTGTACTGCACGACACCGTTCGGGTCCGCGGTGCGCTGCGGCACCAGGGACCCCGGGATCGCCGCGAGCGCGAGCAGCATGAGGAGGAACAGCGCCGTGCGCATGCTCGTGAGCTGCCGCCAGAAGAACCGCAGGTACCCCACGAGGCCGAGCTTCGGCTGCGCGACCTCGGCACCGCCGGGCTCCGTGCGCTCACGCGGAGCCGGAGCGCTGTCGACGTGGTCGGACGGTCGCTGCGGGTCGGAGACGAGGTCGGTGCCCTCTTGGTCGTCGCTGCCGTCCAGGGCGTCAGGGCAGGCCGCGGCGTCGGGGCCGACCGTGGCGTCGGGGCCAGCCGTGGCTTCGGGGCCGGCCGTGGCTTCGGGGTCAGACTGCCGGGACAAAGGTCTGGATCACCGCCCCGAGGCTCGACATGACGGCCGACCAGATGCCGGTGACCATGAGCAGACCGATGACGATCAGGATCGCTCCTCCGATGATGTTGACGGTGCGCATGTGGCGCTTGACGGCGCGGATCGCCCCGGTCGCCCAGCCCGCACCGAGCGCGACGAGGACGAACGGGATGCCGAGCCCGAGGCAGTACGCGACCCCGAGCCACATGCCCTGCCAGGCGCTCCCGGACTGCACGCTGAGCAGGTTGATCGCAGCGAGCGTCGGGCCGAGGCACGGCGTCCAGCCGAGACCGAACACGATCCCGAGCAGCGGCGCGCCGATGAGGCCGGTCGCGGGGGTCCAGCCCGGCTTGATGGTCCGCTGCATGAACGTGAACCGGCCGACGAAGACCAGGCCCATGAGGATGACGACGACGCCGAGGACCTGTGTGATGAGGTCGCGCCAGCGCACGAGCCAGAACCCGAGCGCCCCGAACACCGTCGTGTACGCGACGAAGACCGCCGTGAACCCGAGGATGAAGAGCAGGACACCGAGGACGACCCGTCCCTTGCGCTGCCCGCCCTCCGCGACACCGCCGACGTAGCCGAGGTAGCCCGGCACGAGCGGGAGCACGCACGGGGAGAGGAACGACACGAGCCCGGCGAGCGCGGCCACGGGCAGCGCCACGGCCATCTGGCCGCTGAGGATCGCGTCGGCGAAGGGGTTGCTGGCCACGGTCAGGAGGCCTTGGCCTTCCCGGACAGCTCGTCGCCGACCAGGGTGTCGAGGATCCCGGGGCCGTCGACGGCGCCGAGGACGCGGGCCGCGACCCGGCCCTCCTTGTCGAGGACGATGGTGGCCGGGACGGCGTTCGGCGCGACCTGGCCGGACATCGCGAGCTGCATCGCGCCCGTGCTCGCGT
>NZ_BACW01000532.1:0-12904 GCF_000333315.1 Curtobacterium sp. B8 | reverse complement strand
GTCGGGGAAGACCGTCAGGTCCGACAGGTACTGGTCCGAGATGACCCCGGCGCCGATGACGCCGACGCCGACCGACCGGTACGGCGTGCGCCGTCGGCGGCCGTCGCGAACTCGGGCGTCGTAGCGTCGGCCGGAGCCGCGTTCGCCGCGGTGTCGGCCGTCGTGGTGTCGGCCGGAGCCGCGTTCGCCGCGGTGTCGGTCATGCGCGGACCCCCTGCAGGAAGGTGTACGAGTCGGCCACGGCCTGGAAGACGTCGCCCTCGTGGTCGTCGAGCTCCACGACGTGCAGGGCGTCCGGCGCAGCCGCGAGGATCTCGCGGACCGGCATGATCCCGTCGCCCACGGCGACCTGCTTGGTGTCGTCGTGCGACCCGTCGCCGTCCTTCACGTGGAGAAACTGCACCTTGTCGCCGTACTTCCCGATGACCGCCACCGGGTCGTCCCCGCCGACCGTGACCCAGTACGTGTCGAGCTCCAGCACGACGTCGTCGGACAGAGCGTCGGCGAAGACCTCGTAGGCGGAGACGCCGTCGATGCGGTTCGAGAACTCGAACGCGTGGTTGTGGTAGCCGAGGGTCAGGCCGTGGTCCGCGGCCCGGGGGGCGAGGGCGCTCAGCTCCCGGGCGATCGCCTCCACGTCCTCGCGGGTGGTCCAGCGGGCCTCGTCGATGTGCGGGTCGATGAGGGTGGTCATCCCGGCCGTCACGCTCGCGTGGAAGATCGCCTCGAGGTCCTGCTCGCCGGCGTCCAGCAGGCGTGCGTGTCCGCTCGGGGCGGCCAGTCCGGCGGCGGCGAGCGCGTCGCGGAGTTCGGGCGCACGGTCGACGTAGCCGAAGAGTTCGACGTTCGTGTAGCCGATGTCGGCGATGCGCTGCAGCGTGCCGGGCAGGTCGGCCGAGAGGGCATCGCGGACGGTGTAGAGCTGAACCGAGAGCGGTTGGGTCACCAGGAGGTCTCCTCGTCGAGATGGTGCGGTCGTCACTGACCGATCGTCACACTATGACCGCTTCTGTCGACGGTCAAGCAGAAGTTGCGTTGACTTCGACGGACTTCGTTGCGCGTCCTGTTCGATGTGTGCTCTACTCGCCGCATGGTCGACTTGACACGGACGGCAGCGTCGCCGCCGGTCGGGACGAGCGAGCTCTTCCAGATCCTCCGCGACGGCGTGCCGCGGACCCGGGCCGAACTCGCCGCCCTGACGGGACTCGCACGCTCGACGATCGGCGTGCGCCTGGACGCCCTCATCGAGGTCGGACTCGTCGGCCCGGTGCAGACCGCGGCCTCGACCGGTGGGCGGCCGCCCGCCCAGGTGGCCCTCGTGCCGCGAGCCCGGCTCGTGGTCGCCGCCGACCTCGGAGCGTCGCACGGCCGGGTGGCGGTCACCGACCTCACGGGGGCTCCGCTGGCGACCCGGGAGGCCCGGATCGACATCGCCGCCGGGCCCGTCCCGACGCTCTCCTGGCTCGTGTCGGTCATCGACGAGCTCCTCGACGAGGTCGACCGCGCCCGCGACGACGTCATCGCGATCGGGATCGGCGTGCCCGGCCCGGTCGAGTTCTCCACCGGGCGTCCGGCGAACCCGCCGATCATGCCCGGCTGGGACGGCTTCGACGTGCCCGGCTGGCTGCGGGAGCACGTCGCCGCCCACGTCCTGCTCGACAACGACGTGAACATCGCCGCCCTCGGTGAACGGCAACGCGGGTGGACCGACGTCGACCACCTGCTCTTCGTCAAGGTGGCCACCGGCATCGGCTCGGGCATCGTCTCGGACGGCGTCCTGCAGCGCGGCGCCCAGGGCACGGCCGGCGACATCGGGCACGTCCGGGTGAGCCGCGCCGAGGACATCCCCTGCCACTGCGGGAACACCGGCTGCCTCGAGGCCGTCGCCTCCGGTCCGGCGATCGCGCGGGCGCTCCGGGCGAAGGGCCGGGACGCGCACACGAGCGGCGACGTCGTCGACCTCGTCGCCCGGGCCGACCTCGACGCCATCGCGGCGGTCCGACAGGCCGGCCGGGACATCGGCGAGGTGTTGGCGACGTGCGTGTCGCTGATGAACCCGTCGGTGATCGTGCTCGGTGGCTCGGTCACCCGAGCCGGCGAGCACCTCCTCGCCGGCGTCCGCGAGGTCGTGTACTCCCGCTCGATGCCGCTCGCCACGGAGCACCTCGTCATCGCGCAGTCACGCGCCGGCGCCCACGCGGCCCTCCACGGGGCCGCGGCACTGGCCATCGGCTACGCGCTCTCCCCCGCGGGCGTCGACGAGCTCGTCGCGTTCGCCGAGGGACGGGCGCTCGCGTCCCGACCGCTGGTGTCCTGACCACTGGTGTCCTGACCACTGGTGTCCTGACCGCTGGTGTCCTGACCGCGCGTCGGTTTCCGCTCCGTCGGTACCGGGGGTGAGAATCGTCGGGTGACGATCGTGCAGCCCACCCTGTGGGGCGACCTGGACCCCGGTCTGGAGGAACGTCCCGCGCCCGGCGGGTCGGCTCCGGTCGCGCGCACGGTCGGCTCCGGCACCGCGTCGTCCTCCCGGACGGCGTCCGGCTCCGGCACCGCGTCCGGTTCAGGCTCGGCGTCCGGTTCCGGCACCGCGTCCGGTTCGGCCCGGGTACAGCCCGGCACGACACGTTCACGGTCCTCCGCGGACACACCGAGCGCATCGTCGCCCACTCCTCGGACCGCGTCGCGTGGCTCCGTGCCCGCGCGATGGGCATCACCGCCACCGACGTCGCACGGCTCGCCTCGCTGCGCGCCGTCCACGCGGTCGTCGCGGACAAGCGCTACGGCTCACGGTTCTCCGGCAACGTCTACACGGAGCACGGCAAGGAACGCGAGCCCGTCATCGCCGCCTGGGTCGCCGCCACCCACGGCATCGAGCCCTCCGCCCACCTCTTCCACGCCGCGGCGAACCGTGCCCACCTCGCCACCCCGGACGGCGTCGGCCACGACGGCGACGGCCGGCTCGTGCTCGCCGAGATCAAGACGACCGCGAAGGCGTGGCGGAGCATCCCGCGCCACTACCTGCGGCAGATCTGGTGGCAGCAGTACGTCCTCGGCGCCGACCGCACCCTGTTCGTCTGGGAGCGCCACGACGACTTCGTCCCCGCGCACGACGAGCCGGAGTGCCGGTGGGTGGACCGCGACGACGACCAGATCCGGGTGCTCATCGACCTCGCCGACCGGGTGCTCGACACCCTCCGCCGCGACCGGCTCTAGACCCGCACGATCCGGAGTCGGCTCATCCCGACGACGAGCACGCCCATGAGCGCGATGAAGACGGCGATCCCCAGGCAGTAGAGCGCCACGACGCCGTACCCGAGCGACGGGTCGAGGAACGGGTACGGCACCCACCCGTCGGTCGCGCCGCGGATCAGGATGACGACGAGCCAGACGGCCGGGTAGATCAGGAACAGCCACACGTGCCGGAGGAGCAGGCGCGACCGGTCGGAGAACAGCAGCCAGTCGAGCACCGCGTACACGGGCATGACCTTGTGCAGCACGTCGTTCGACCACGGCACCGACGACTGCACGTCGATGCTGACGAGCAGCGTGTTGTAGACGATCCCGGTCGTCGCGATGTAGACGGTCGACGCACCGCGGAAGATGCTCGTGCCGAGCGCTCCCTGCTTCCGCCGGGCGGCGGTCACCAGGGTGATCGCGAACGCCAGTGCGATGAAGATGTTCGACTGGTTCGTGAAGTAGCCGAAGTAGTTGAAGAAGTTGTAGCTCGGGAGCTTCGAGCTCACGAGCCACTGGGCCAGGATCGCGGCCGCGACGGCGATCACGGCGACGAGCCGCAGGGCGTTCACGAGGGTGCGCACGCGGCCACGCTATCGGGACAGGAGCCCGGACGACGAGGAGACCCGCACCGTTGCCGGTGCGGGTCTCCTCGTTCGAGCCTGACGACTCGGATCAGATGCTGTTGACGTCCAGCGGGATGCCGGGGCCGAAGGTGGTCGCGACGGACCCCTTCGTGATGTAGCGGCCCTTCGACGAGCTCGGCTTGAGGCGGACGATCTCCTCGAGCGCGGCCGAGATGTTCTCGTCGAGCTGCTCCGGCGTGAACGAGGCCTTGCCCACGACGAAGTGCACGTTGGCGTGCTTGTCGACGCGGAACTCGATCTTGCCGCCCTTGATGTCGTTGACGGCCTGCGCCACGTTCGGGGTCACCGTGCCGGTCTTCGGGTTCGGCATGAGGCCACGCGGGCCGAGCACCTTGCCCAGACGACCGACCTTGCCCATGAGGTCCGGGGTCGCGACGGCCGAGTCGAAGGCGGTGTAGCCGTCGGCGACCTTCTGGATGAGCTCGTCGCCACCGACCTCGTCGGCACCGGCGGCGATCGCGGCCTCGGCGGCAGCGCCCACCGCGAACACGATGACGCGGGCGGTCTTGCCCGTGCCGTGCGGCAGGATGACCGTGCCGCGGACCATCTGGTCCGCCTTGCGCGGGTCGACGCCGAGCTTCAGCGCGACCTCGACGGTGGAGTCGGTCTTCGCCGAGCCGGTCTCCTTCGCGAGGGCGACTGCCTCGGTCGGGGTGTAGAACTTGTCGGCCTCGATCTTCGCGGCCGCGGCCTGGTAGGCCTTGGACTTCTTCGCCATGGTGTTCTCCTCGCGGAAGCTACGTGGTTGACGAGCCGGCGAGGCTCTCCCACGGAAGGGTGTAGGGGGTGTGGATCAGGCTTCGACCGTGATGCCCATCGAGCGCGCGGTGCCGGCGATGATCTTCGCGGCCTGCTCGATGTCGTTGGCGTTCAGGTCGGCCTGCTTGGTCTCGGCGATCTGACGGACCTGGTCCATCGAGATCTTGGCGACCTTGACCGTGTGCGGGGTCGACGACCCCTTCTGCACACCCGCAGCCTTCTTGATGAGCTCGGCGGCCGGCGGGGTCTTGAGGATGAACGTGAACGAACGGTCCTCGTAGACGGTGATCTCGACCGGGACGACGTTGCCGCGCTGCGACTCGGTCGCGGCGTTGTACGCCTTGCAGAACTCCATGATGTTCACGCCGTGCTGACCGAGCGCAGGACCGATCGGCGGGGCCGGGTTGGCGGCGCCCGCGTTGATCTGCAGCTTGATCAGGCCCGTGACCTTCTTCTTCGGTGCCATGACTTGTTTCCTCCTGGAATCGAACGCACGGGGATCCGTGCACTCTCCCGCGGGCCCGGCCGTTCCGGACCGCGGTGAAGCCCCACACGCTCAGCGTGCGGGGCCAAACCTGGGTAGCTTACTACAGCTTGGTGACCTGGTCGAAGCTGAGCTCGACCGGGGTCTCGCGCTCGAACAGCGAGACGAGGACGGTGAGCTTGCCGCTCTCCGGCTTGATCTCGGAGATCGAACCGGGCAGGCCCGCGAACGAGCCTTCCTTGATGGTGATCGTCTCGCCGATCTCGAAGTCGACCTCGGCCTGCGGCTGCGCCTGTGCGGCACCGCCGGACTTCGCGCCGCCCTTGGCCGGAGCGGCCTCGGCGACCTGGACGAGCGACTTCAGCATGCCGAAGGCCTCGTCGAAGCGGAGCGGGGTCGGGTTGTGCGCGTTGCCCACGAAGCCGGTGACGCCCGGGGTGTGGCGGACGACGGACCACGAGTCCTCGTTGAGGTCCATGCGGACGAGCACGTACGAGGGGATCCGGACGCGGGTGACCAGCTTGCGCTGCCCGTTCTTGATCTCGACGACGTCCTCCATCGGGACCTCGACCTGGTAGATGTAGTCCTCCATCGACATCGACACCATGCGGTTCTCGATGTTCGACTTCACGCGACGCTCGAAGCCCGCGTAGGAGTGGATGACGTACCACTTGCCCGGCTTCATCCGCAGCTCGGCCTTGAACGCCTCGTACGGGTCGACCTCGGCGGGCTCGTCGTCGAGGGCCTCGTCGGCGGCCAGCGTCTCGTTCGCCTGCTCGGCGGTCTCGGACTCCAGCTCGACTTCTTCCTCGTCCTCGACGGCCTCGACAGCGGCCTCCGCCTCGTCGGCGGAGTCGATCTCGAGGGCGTCGTCGACGACCGCGTCGGCCTCGGGGTCACGCGACTCCTGCAGGGCGGTGAGCGCCTCGTCGATGCCCGCGTCGACGGTGCCGTCGTCCGGCTCGTCGCTCAGGCCGAGGGACTCGTCGTCGGCGTCCTCCACGGAGATCGCACGCTCCTCGGAGGACTCGGCCGAGAGCAGTTCGCCGGTCTCGACGTCGCCTTCCTGGTTCTCCTCGACCTCGGAGGACTGCTCGGCAGCCGTCGCGAGGTCGATGTCGTCGCGGGAGTTGTCAGACAATGTCGGTTCTTTCCGTTCGGTGGTGCGGATCGGGTCGGCGAGCGATCAGCCCGGCCGGCGGTCGGACGGACCGGTTCAGGCGGTCGGCCCGTTGCCGAAGACGTAACCGACGCCGAGCCCGAACACGAAGTCGAGGACCGAGACCAGGATCATCATCACGATCACGAAGACGAGGACGACACCGGTGTAGCTGAAGAGCTCCTTGCGGGTCGGCGTGACCACCTTGCGGAGTTCGCCCATGACCTGCCGGATGAACAGCACGATGGCAGCGAACGGCCCGCGACGCGATGCGCGGTCCTGCTTCGCCTTGGCGACGACGTCGTCCGCCGTCGCTTCCACGTCTTTGCTCGCCAACTTCTACCCTTCCAGATGTGCAGGGCGGACAGGACTCGAACCTGCAACCTGCGGTTTTGGAGACCGCTGCTCTACCAATTGAGCCACCGCCCTTCGAACACGGTTCGTCACCGTTCCGCGTTCCGGTGGTCGAGTGTACGGGAGTCCGTCACACGGTGTCCACTTGACCGCCGCCCCCGGCGTGCCGCCCCGGTAGGCTCGGGGTGTGAGCACCGCAGCCGAAGGCCCCGAGTCCACCGCCAACCCCGCCGCCCCGCAGCAGCGCATCGCGTCCCGCATCGCGGCCATCGCCGAGTCGGCCACGCTCAAGGTCGACGCGAAGGCCAAGGCGCTCAAGGCCGCGGGTCGACCCGTCATCTCGTTCGCCGCGGGCGAGCCCGACTTCGCCACGCCGCAGCACGTCGTCGACGCCGCCGTCGCCGCCGCGCAGGACCCGAAGAACCACCGCTACACGCCCGCCACCGGGCTCCCCGAGCTGAAGCAGGCCGTCGCCGAGAAGACGGCGCGCGAGTCGGGCGTGTCGGTCGACCCGTCGCAGGTCATCATCACCAACGGTGGGAAGCAGGCGGTCTACCAGGCCTTCCAGACGATCGTCGACGACGGCGACGAGGTCCTGCTGCCCGCCCCGTACTGGACCACCTACCCCGAGGCCATCCGGCTCGCGGGCGGCGTCCCGGTCGAGGTCTTCGCCGGCAGCGACCAGGACTACCTCGTCACCGTCGAGCAGCTCGAGGCAGCGCGCACCCCGAAGACGAAGGCCCTGCTCTTCTGCTCGCCCTCGAACCCGACCGGGTCGGTGTACTCCGCCGAGCAGACGAAGGCCATCGGCGAGTGGGCGCTCGAGCACGGCATCTGGGTCATCAGCGACGAGATCTACCAGGACCTCGTCTACGACGGCGTCCGGTTCACCGGCGTCCTCGAGGCCGTCCCTGCCCTCGCGGACACGACGATCCTCGTCAACGGGGTCGCGAAGACCTACGCGATGACCGGCTGGCGCGTCGGCTGGTTCATCGGCCCGGCGGACGCGGTCAAGGCCGCGTCGAACCTGCAGTCCCACCTCTCGAGCAACGTCTCGAACGTGTCGCAGCGCGCCGCGATCGCCGCACTCGACGGCCCGCAGGAGCCCGTGACGGCCATGCGCGAGGCCTTCGATCGACGCCGCCGCGCCATCGTGGAGGGGCTCAACGCGATCCCGGGCTTCAACACGCCGACGCCGAAGGGTGCCTTCTACGTCTACCCCGACGTCACGGCGCTGCTCGGCCGCGAGTGGGCCGGTTCCACCCCGACGACGACCCTCGAGCTCGCGGACCTCATCCTCGAGCACGCCGAGGTCGCGGTCGTCCCCGGCGAGGCCTTCGGCCCCTCCGGCTACCTCCGCCTGTCCTACGCGCTCGGCGACGACGACATCGCCGAGGGCGTGTCGCGGCTGGCGAAGCTCTTCAGCTAGCGGATCGCACACCACGACGCAGATCGCGCCCCGTCACGACGGGGCGCGATCTGCGTCCAGCGGATGCCGCGCCGTCCGGCGCACCGCCCTGGAGGCACGGCTCGGCTCTCGAGGTCGGCCGGCGACGAGGGTCAGCGCTGACGGTCAGCCCCCGGCGAGCAGGTCGCCCACCACGACCGGCTCCGGCACGAGCGTGACGCCGAAGCGGTTGAGCACGGTCACCTGCACGTACCGCGCCAGTTCGGCGACCTGCGCTGCCGTCGCGCCGCCGCGGTTCGTCAGCGCGAGGGTGTGCTTCGAGGAGATCGCGGCGCGCGACCCGGGGACCGCGTACCCGCGGTGGACGCCCGCGTGTTCGATGAGCCACGCGGCGCTGAGCTTGACGTCGTCGCCGGCGGGCCAGCGCGGCGCGTCGGCGGGCAGGGACTCGGCGAAGGCCGCGGACACGATCGGGTTCGTGAAGAACGACCCGGCGCTCCACGTGTCGTGGTCGTCACCGTCGAGCACCATGCCCTTCGACGCCCGGAGGCGGAGGACTTCGTCGCGCACCGTCGCCGGCGCCACCCGCGTGCCGAGCTCGACGCCGAGCGAGCCGGCGAGCTGCGCGTACCGGACGGGCACGCCGTCGTCGCTCGCGGTGCCGAGCCGGAACTCGACGGTGAGGACCACGCCCCGTCGCCCGTGCTTCAGCGTGGACGAGCGGTAGCCGAGCGCCAGCTCGGCCGCGGGCACCCACGCGCGCTCCCCCGTCGACGCGTCGAGGAACTCGATCCGGGTGAGCACGTCGGACAGCTCGACCCCGTAGGCGCCGATGTTCTGCACGGGGGCGGCACCGACGGTGCCCGGGATGCCGCTGAGGGCCTCCAGGCCGGTCCAACCGTTCGCCACGGTCTGCGCGACGAACGCGTCCCACGGTTCCCCGGCCGCCACGCGGACGGTGACGCCGTCGGCGTGCTCGCCGGGGTAGTCCGACTGCACCACCTGGACGCCCCGCGTCCTGACGAGCACGACCGTTCCGTCGAACCCGGTGTCGGCGACGAGGACGTTGCTCCCGCCACCGACCACCAGCCAGTCGTCGTCCTGCCAGGCGGTGTGCGCGTGCGCGACGAGCTCGTCGGTGGTCGCAGCGGTGAGCAGCGTGCTCGCGGGACCGCCGACGCGGAGCGTCGTGAGGTCGGCGAGGACGGCGTCCGTCACGGTCAGCGGAACGCCACCGTGACCTGCGCCTTGCCGAGCACGGTCTGCCCGGCGGCGGTCACGGTGAGGTCGATGCGCTGCGGACGGCCCGCGTCGTCCACGGTGCCGACCTTGGCCACCACGCCGACGGTCGCGCCGTCCTGCGGGTCGACGACGACGGGACGGGTGAACCGGACACCGTAGCGTGCGACCCAGCCGCGGTCGCCGAGCCACTCGGCGACCGGCTGGACGGCGAGGCCCATGGTCAGCATGCCGTGCGCGAGCACACCGGGCAGCCCCACCGAAGCGGCGACGTCGTCGCGGTAGTGGATCGGGTTGAAGTCCCCCGAGGCGCCGGCGTACCGGACGAGCGAGTCGCGGGTCACGTGCACCTCGCGCTCGGCGACGACCGTGCCGACCGCGACGGCGGTGTCGGCCTCTCCGTGCTGGACGTGGGTGCTCATGCGTCATCTCCCCGGACGACGAGGGTGGACGTGGCGGTGACGACGTGCTCGCCGGACGCGTCGACCACGGTGGACTCGGCGGTGACCATGGCGTTGCCGCCGAGGGTCTTCACGCTCGTCACGGTCAGCGTCGCGGTGAGCTCGTCGCCGGCGACGATCGGACGGTCGTACGTGAACGCCTGCTCCCCGTGCACGACGCGCGAGAAGTCGATGCCGGCGTCGGGCTCGGCCAGGAGCTGCGCGAGCGTCGCTTCCTGCACGACGACCGCGAAGGTCGGCGGGGCCACGACGTCGTCGTAGCCGGCGGCGCGGGCGGCCTCGGGCTCGTGGTGGATCGGGTTGGTCGCGAACACGGCACGGGAGAACTCACGCACCTTCTCGCGACCGACCAGGTACGGCTGGGCCGGCGGGAACGTCCTGCCGACGAGCTCGGGGTTCACAGACACGTCCGGCAGTCTACCGAGCGCCGTCCGACATCCCTGTTTCCATGAGTACGCATCGGCTATGCTGCTGCAGCGGCGTCGGGGGGGTGCCGCTCGCGCTCGGGGAGGGAGCAGCCATGGAGGCACGGACGGAGTACGCGGTCCACACCGGGGACCGACGCACGGCGATGGAGGTGGCCGGGGCCGCACTGCGACGGAGCGGCCACGAGGTCACCTCCACCGGCGGGACCATCACCGCGACGAGCGGGAACCGGTTCCTCACGATCCTCCTCGGCGCGCTCGTCCACCCGTCCCGGGAGTTCCGCCGCTACGAGGTCTCGACGACCGTCACCGGCACGTCCACCACGATCACGGTCCGTCCCGCGGGGCACGGCACCGCGGTCGCCGGGGGGACGATCGGTACCGAGCGTCGGCGGGCCGCGTGGCGTCAGGTCACCGGGAGCGTCGAGACGGCGCTGCGGGCGGCCGGGGTGCTCGTCGGGCGGACGGACCACGGGTACCACTGAGCGCACGGGCCGGCCCGTTCACCCGTCGCCGAGGTGGTCTCGCTGCCACCGGAGGGGCGGCGACCCCACGATCGCCCGGAACACCTGGTGGTACGCGCTCGACGAGCCGAAGCCGGCACGGGTGGCGATCTCCCCGGAGCCGAGGTCGGTCGTCAGCAGGAGCCGCTGCGCCTCGGCGACGCGGTGCTGGGCGAGGAACGCCGTCACGGTCGTGCCGAACACCGACCGGAAGACCGCCGCGGCGCGGTTGGGGTGCAGGTGGACCGCCGCAGCCACGTCGGCGACCCGGACGTCCGCGCCGGCGTGGTCGGCGATGTAGGCGGCCATCGTGGCCGCACGTCGGAGCGCGATCGAGCTGTTCGGCTCGGCGGCGCGGCGGGGAGCCCAGTCACCGCGCGACATCCTGACCAGGAGCGCCTGCACCTCGAGCTCTGCTGCCCGACGACGCGCGGCGTCCCCGGAGTGGAGGTCGGACGCCCAGCGGTCGAACGCCGCTCCGAGGTCCGGAGCGTCCTCGGGCACGCCCCCGATGAGCACCCCGCCGTCGAGCAGGCGGCCACGGACGTCCGCGGGCAGACCCCACGAGGCGAACTGCGCGAACGGGATCGTGACGAACGCCAGCGGGTGCCGATCGTCCAGGTCGACCAGCTGGTGGGGCTTCGCACCCCAGAAGGCGAACGGCGTCCCAGGCGGCAGCGTCGACACCCGACCGCCGGAGTCGTAGGTCAACGGCGACCGGCAGTAGTTGACCTCGACGTCGTTGTGCGCATGCGGAACGGCCATCGTCGTCGACCTTCCGCGCCACGCCGAGAAGCCGAAGGTGTTGCCGTGCAGGCGAGGTTCGGGCGGTGACGCGGACACGGGTGGATTCCTGGATTCCTCGGCGTGGATCGCGGAAGACTTCCGCGATCCACCACCTTAGCGTCGCACCTGACCACTCCCGCCGATGACCAGGGCGGGACCACCCTCTCGAGGAGGTACCCGATGACCATCACGAACGCCCCGGCGTCCGACCGGAACCCGACCGCGCCACTGCCCGACCGGAGCCGACCGCTCCGGCACGAGGCCCACCACCTCACCCCGGAGGAGGTGGCGCACTTCGACGAACACGGGTACGTGATCCTGCGGGGCCGGATCCGCGGGCCGCTCCTCGAGAAGCTGCAGGCGGCGAGCAACCGGTGGATCGCCGACGGCCACGCGCTCGATGACGAGCAGGCCGGGAACGGCGACTACGACTTCGCCACCCGCCCCTCCGGTCGGGTGCTCTTCCGCATCAACTACCTGCACGACAAGCACGAGCCCGCGTCGCTCGAGCTGCTGGGCAGCCCGGAGGTGCTCGGGATCGCCGAGAGCCTCGCCGGACCCGACTTCGTCCCGACCTACGAGTCACTCGTCTTCAAGAACACCGGTGACGGCGCCCCGATCGACTGGCACCAGGATGCCGTGCACCCGAGGACCGACCGCATCTTCAACGTGGACGTCTACCTCGACGCGAGCCGCAAGGGCGCCGGGTCGCTCCGCGTCGCCCCGGGCTCGCAGAAACAGGTGGTGGACGTGTGCGCACTGCAGGACGAGTACGGCTGGGACGCCCCGGGCGTGGTGCAGACGGAGCTCGAGCCGGGCGACGTCCTCGTCCACGACGTCATGCTGGTGCACGGTTCCGAAGCGACCCTCGCGAACGCCCTGCGCCGGACGGTGTACTACGAGTTCCGCTCCGCCCAGCAGATCCTGGCCGAAGGGCCCTGGGACGCAGCCTTCGTCGACCAGCGACTCCGGTTGGTGGCACTCGGACTCGACGAGTGGCGGCGGCAGCACCCCGGGAGCGACGGGTTCGCCTGGAACGTCAGCAGCGAGTTCGCCCCACGGATGAGCGACGACCGGGACGCGGAACTGCGAGTCGCCCACGGCGTGCACTCGCCCGGTTCGTACTGCAGCGCCGGCAGCGTCGCGACCAAGCCGACCGGGCGTCCCGTCTGACGAGCCGAGCGGTTCAGTGACGCGCTCCGGTCCGGATCCGACGCGACCCGGACCGGAGCCCCGGCGCGTCCGGCCCGACCGGCCCTTCCCTCCCCGGGCCATCCTCGTCGTCGACGGCGGACGTCCGGCGGCGGTAGGCCGACGGGGTCGTCCCGACGGCCGTCCGGAAGCGCTCGTGGAACTGGCTGGTCGAGCCGAAACCCCGCGGCGAGGGCAACGTCCGCGACCGGGAGTCGGGTCGACACCAACAGCCGCTGCGCCTCGGCCAC
>NZ_BACW01000533.1:3995-8499 GCF_000333315.1 Curtobacterium sp. B8 | reverse complement strand
GTCCTCGACGGATACACAGACCGGACCGCCGAGGTCGTCGCCGACCGGATCGCGGACGACGAACACGTGGCGACGGACCCCGCTCGATGTCGTGGACACCGGCCCACGGCCCGTCGGGGTCGGGCGCGCCCGGAGCCTCGGCGTCGCGCACGTCCTGCGGGCCGCCGGTCCGACCGGGACGCACTGGACGGCCCACACCGACGCGGACTCCCGCGTGCACGGGTCGTGGCTCGTCCAGCAGGCCGACGCCCTCGCCGCCGGTGCACACGTGCTCGTGGGCGCCGTCGAGCCGGAGCCCGACGACCTCGACCCCGACGTCCTGTGTCGCTGGCGGGTCGCGCACCCGCCCGGCGCGACGCTCGGGCACCTCCACGGCGCCAACCTCGGGGTGCGGGTGGACGCGTACCTGGGGTCGGGCGGCTTCGACCCGGTCCCCGAGCACGAGGACGTCCGACTCGTCACGCGGGCCCGAGCGCTCGGGTTCGACGTCCGCGCCACCACGGCGTTCCCGGTGGTGACGAGCGGTCGGTTCGTCGGTCGGACGCCCGGGGGCTACGCCGAGCACCTCCGCGTGACGTACGGCGACGCCGGCTGAGGCCTCATCGGATCCTCTTGGGTTCGGGCAGCGCTGCTCATCGACTCGCTCCCTACGGTCTCCTCGTCCCCAACACCGAGGAGAACCATGTTCCTGACCTACCTCAGGCGCGAGCTCACGAACCGCCGGAAGCAGACGGTCATCATCGCCGTCGGTATGGCGCTCGCGATCGCCCTGGTCGTCATCGTGTCGTCGATCGCGAGCGGGGTGAAGGCGGCGCAGTCGAGCGTCCTGCAGTCCGTGTACGGCGTCGGCACCGACATCACGATCACGAAGACCGAACAGCCGACGTCGTCGAGCACCGGCCGGCCGTCCTTCGACTTCGGCAGTCGCTCGGGCAGCGACAGCGGGTCGACCGACCTGTCGCAGTCGCGTCTGGCGGTCGCCCGCGGGTCGAGCACGCTGAACGCGTCGAACCTCGCGACCGTCACGGCGACCACCGGCGTGAAGGCGGCGACGGGCGTGCTGACGCTCGAGAACACGACCTTCTCGGGGCAGGTGCAGCAGGGCAGCAGCAGCAGCTCTGACAGCAGCAGCTCTGGTGGTTCGGCGTCGGGCAGCACCGACGCCGGTTCGTCGGACAGCAGCACGCAGCAGGGACCGCCGAGCGGCGGCGAGGGCGGCGGATTCGGCGGCGGCTCGTTCAACGTCGACTCCTTCACCGTCACGGGCATCCCGGTGTCGGGCGACGCGGTCGGTCCGCTCACGAGCACCGAGATCACGAAGGGCCGCTCGTTCACGGCGAAGGACGCCGGCAAGGACGTCGTCGTGCTCGACAGCGCCTACGCGAAGAGCGAGGACAAGGCCGTCGGAGACACACTCGAGATCGGCGGCTCGAAGTTCACCGTCATCGGGATCGTCGCGTCCACCGGGTCCTCGAGCACCACGGGCTCGAACACCTACGTCCCGCTCGACACCGCGCAGTCGTTGGCCGACCTCGACGGCAAGGTGACGTCGATCTACGTCTCCGCGGAGTCCTCGTCCGACGTCAGCACCATCAAGTCCGCGCTGCAGCAGAAGCTCAGCAGCGCCACCGTCTCGACCGAGGCGGACCTCGCCTCGAGCGTCTCCGGTTCGCTGAGCACCGCGTCGAGCCTCGTGTCGAACCTCGGCACCTGGTTGTCGATCGTCGTCCTCGCGGCGGCGTTCCTCATCGCGATCCTCTTCACGATCTCCGGCGTGACCCGGCGCACCCGGGAGTTCGGCACCCTCAAGGCGATCGGCTGGTCGAACGGCCGCATCACCCGGCAGGTCGCCGGCGAGTCGCTCGTCCAGGGCCTCATCGGCGGCGTGATCGGTGCGGCGGCGGGCTTGATCGGCATCCTCGTCGTCAACGTCATCGCCCCGACCATCTCGGCGAGCGCCTCGACCTCCACCCGCGGTGGGACGGGTGGCGGCATGCCCGGGGGCGCGGCGACCGCGGCTGCGGGCAGCGGGACGACCGGCGGCGCACCGGCCGGCGGCTTCGGCGGCGGGGCGGCCAGCACGGCGAGCACGACCGACGTGGTCCTCCACGCCCCCGTGACGGTCGAGGTGATCCTGCTCGCCATCGGGCTCGCGGTCCTCGGTGGGCTGCTCGCCGGTGCCCTCGGCGGCTGGCGTGCGAGCCGGCTCCGCCCGGCCGAGGCGCTGCGGAGCGTGGCCTGATGCCCGGACCGACACGCGACACGACCACCCCGACGCACGACGCGACCGAACCGACAGGAGCACCCGTGACCACCCCGGCGACCGCAGCCTCCACGGCGGGGGCGAACCGCGCCTCCAGTCCGATCTACCGGCTGCAGAACGTGAGCAAGACGTACAAGCAGAAGAACCGGACCGTCACCGCGTTGACGAACGTCGACCTCACGATCCCGCAGGGGCAGCTCGTGGCGATCCAGGGGCCGACCGGCGGCGGGAAGTCGACCCTCCTCCAGATGCTCGGGGCGCTCGACCGGCCGAGTGCCGGGAGCGTCCTCCTCGGCGAACACGACGTCGCGAAGCTCGGGGACGGGGCACTCACGGACCTCCGGGCGACCGAGATCGGGTTCGTCTTCCAGAGCTTCAACCTCATCCCGACGCTCACCGCGCTCGAGAACGTCGAGACGGCGTTCGCGGGCTCGCTCGCGAACCGGTCCAAGGACGAGGTCCGCTCGCGTGCCACGGCCGCGCTGCAGGAGGTCGGGCTCGGCGAGCGCCTGGACCACCTGCCGGCGGAGTTGTCCGGCGGGCAGCAGCAACGGGTGGCGATCGCACGGGCGCTCGTGAAGAACCCGTCGGTGCTCCTCGCGGACGAGCCGACCGGTGCGCTCGACGAGGGGACGCGCGACGAGATCATGGGGATCATCGAGCGGCAGTGGAAGGAGCGCGGGCTGACCGTGGTCATCGTGACGCACGACTCGTGGGTGGCCCGCCGCGCCGAACGTCGGCTGCACATCAAGCAGGGGCTGGTGCGCGAGGTGTAGCGGGCATGCCGGTGCGCTGCCGAGACTCGGCTCAGCGGACGGTTCCGTGGCCCCGACGCCGCGGAACCGTCCGCGGGGCCGAGTCTCGGTCTCCCGGGCCCGCGCAGCCCCCGCGCCGCTCGGCGTCCCGGGCCCGCGCAGCCCCCGCGCCCTACTGCGCGACCGGGTAGTCGCAGTACGCGAACCACCGCGAGTCCGGCGACCACGGCGGAACGTTGACCGTCCCCTGCCCGCCGTCGAGCGTCACGAGGGTCTCCGGCTCGACCGCGATCCGGGCGCCCCGCACGAGCGCTCCGGGGAGCAGCCGCAGCTCGACGCGGTGGTCGGCCGGGTGTCCCTGCACGCCCGGCTCGTACGACAGGTACAGCAGGTGCGATCCGTCCGGCGAGAGGTGCGGGAACCAGTTCACCCGGTCGTCGTTCGTGATCCGCACCGGATCGGCGTGCCCCGGCCAGACGGTCGCGAGCTGCGCCGTCCCCGGTGTGAAGCGCTCCGTGTTGAACAGCCAGATGCCACCGACCGGCGTGATCGTGCAGCCGTCGTCCGGGAAGGCGTCACGCGTGAGGAACGTCGGCTCCCCGGTCATGGGGTCGACGCTCGCCACATCGGTGGTCCAGACGCCGTCCTCGGTGCGCTCCCCCACGATCGCCGCCAGGGCGCTGCCGTCCGGAGCGATGCCGTGCAGGTAGAACTTCCGTTTCGTCGGGAGCGCGGCCGTCGTGTCGGTCAGCTGCTCCGCGGAGCCACCGTCGGGCAGCGGCACCCGGTAGAGCTCACCGTTGCGAGCACTCACCACGACCGAGCCGTCGGAGGGGTCGAGCACGTGGTCGTTGTTGATCTCCGGGACGCCTGGCATCGGGACCGGCACGAGCGCGGTCTCGTCGAGCACGGTCCCCACCGGCGGGAGCGGCAGCAGCCAGAGGTCGCCACCGCCGTTGAGCAGGACCCGGCCGTCGTCGAGGACGTTCGGCGCCTCGACGAGGACGCGGTCGCTCGCGAACACGAGCCGTCCCTCGCGGGCCTCGACATCGTACACGTGCACACGGGAGGTCTGGCCGGGCAGCAGCTGCCGCCCACGGGTCTCGCTCATCTGTCCATCCTGTCGGTTCGGTCGGTGGTGCGCGCGGCCCGAGTCTCGGCCCGCGCGACCCGAGTCTCGGCCCGCGCGACCCGAGTCTCGGGCTGAGCGACGTTGTTCGGGCACGGAGCCGCGAGAACGGTCGCCCGACGCGAGTCTCGGCCCGCGCGGCCCGCGCCGCGCGAGTCTCGGCCCGCGCGACCCGAGTCTCGGGCTGAGCGACGCGAGTCTCGGGCTGAGCGACCCGAGTCTCGGGCTGAGCGACGTTGTTCGGGCACGGAGCCGCGAGAACGGTCGCCCGACGCGAGTCTCGGCCCGCGCCGCGAGACTCGCGGAACACGACGCGAGTCTCGGCCCGCGCCGCGCGGGGACCGCCGGGAGGTNCTT
>NZ_BACW01000533.1:0-3978 GCF_000333315.1 Curtobacterium sp. B8 | reverse complement strand
TNNCCGCCNCTNNCTGGCGGTGCCCGGTGCTTCGCGTGTTCGGCGCGGGGACCCGCCCCTCTGGCGTCGCCGCCGTGGTCTGCCTCCGGCTCGCGTTCGTCTGCGTCGAGTACTGCTGCAGACCGTTCGCGAGCAGCTGCCCGTCGCCGTTCGTCATCACCGAGGCGAAGAGCACCTCACCCCAGGCCGTCATGAACGAGTAGATGCCGACGGCCACGAGCCCCGGACGGGCCGACGGCAGGATCACCCGGAACAGGGCGCCCATCGGACCGGAGCCGTCCACCATCGCGGCCTCGTCGAGTTCACGCGGGATGGTCTCGAAGTAGCCCGCGAGCATCCAGATCGAGAACGGCAGCGTGAACGTCAAGTAGGTGATGATCAGGCCGGTCCACGACCCGACGAGCTGGATGCCGAGCGTGTTGCCGAGGTTCGTGAAGATGAGGAACAGCGGCAGCAGGAACAGCACGCCGGGGAACATCTGGGTCGACAGCACCGCGGTGGTGAACGTGCTCTTGCCCTTGAAGTTCCACCGCGAGACCCCGTAGGCGGCGAACGTGGCGATGATGAGCGAGAACAGCGTCGCGACCGTGCAGACCACGAGCGAGTTGACGAAGTACTTCGCCAGCGGGACGGTCGACCACATGTCGATGAACGGCTGGAACGTGATCGTCGACGGGATCCACGTGAAGTTGTCCTGGACGTCGCCGAGCGGCTTCATGGCCGTCGTGATCATGACGTAGAGCGGGACGACCGTGAACAGCGTCAGCAGGACGATGGTGACGATCTTGAACGACTTGGCGCCGACTGTCTCACGCACGGACGGACCTCCGGTTGGTCACGGCGAGGTAGATGCCCGTGACGATGAGCAGGAAGATGAGGAGCAGGACGCTCATCGCAGCCCCGGAGCCGAAGTTCCAGGTGATGAACGACGCGTTGTAGATGTGGAAGCTCAGCAGGTCCGCTGCCGGGGGCTGCGCGGTCGAGCCGAAGAGGACGTACGGCGTGTTGAAGTCGTTGAACGTCCAGAGGAACATCACGAGCACCAGGGTCACGTTGACGGGACGGACCATCGGCAGCGTGATCGAGCGCCACTGGCGGAACGGCTTCGCACCGTCGACCGACGCTGCCTCGTAGACGTCGTTCGGCACGGACTGCAGGCCGGCCATCAGCATGAGGAAGGCGAACGGCCAGGTCTTCCAGATCGCGACGACGACGACCGAGACGAAGGCGTTCGACCCGATGAGCCAGAACGGTCCCTGGCCGCTGAAGAGGTGCAGCTGGTCGACGAGGACGTGGTTGATCGCGCCGGAGTCACGCTGGAACATGAACTTCCAGGTGATGATGCCCGCGTACATCGGGAGCGCGTACGGCACGAGGAAGAGCGTGCGGAAGAGGCCGCGGCCCCTGAACGGCTTCTGCAGCGCGACCGCCGCCGCCATCCCGAACGTCCAGGACAGGCCGACCACCAGGATCGTGAACGCGCAGGTGATGAGGAACGAGTTCAGGACGCCCTGGCCGATCGCCTGGTCGAAGTCGATCGCGACCGAGTAGTTCCGGAGCCCGGCGAAGGGAGCGGCACCCCAGTTCGCGATGAAGTACTTGGTGAGCTGCATGAACGAGATCCAGATGCCGGTGAGCATCGGGACGATGTGGATGAGCAGCTCGAACAGGATCGCCGGGGCGACGAGCGCGTACGGCAGCCAGTGCCGCTTGGGCTTCCGACCCGGTTGCGGCCCCGACAGCGTCGGGGCCTTCGTGCGGGTCAGGTCGAGGCGCTCGGAGTCCGGCAGGACCGAGGTGGACATGGCAAGCCTTTCGGCGGAGAGGAGGATCGGGTGCGTCGCGCGGATCGGGGCAGCGGCCGTGGCCGTGGCCGTGGGGAGGCGCGGCATGCGTGAGCCGATCGGCTCACTCCCGGCGGGTGGCCGGGTGTGGAGGGGCGAGGCCCGGGACGCGTCCTGCGGACGCGCCCCGGGCCTCCAGGCCGACTAGCCGACGGACTGCGAGACCTGGTCCTGCGCGGTCTGCAGCGCCGTCTTGATGTCGTTGTCGGACACCGTGCCGCCGGTCGCGATCTTGGCGAACATGTCGTTCATCGCCTTGCCGACGGTGGACTCGAACTGGTCCTCGGCGGGCACCAGCGGGAGCGGCTTCGCCTTGTTGTTGTAGATGTCGAGGAACGTCTTCGTCTGCTCGTCGGTGACCGAGTCGGCAGCGGAGGCGAGCACCGGCAGGGCCGAGTACGGCTTGTCGAGCGTGGCCTGCGTGTCAGCGCTCGTCATGTACTTGACGAACTTCAGGGCGCCGTCCTTGTTCTTCGTGTTCTTGAAGATCGACAGGTTGATGCCGGCCGGGAAGGACGCGATGTCCGTCTCGCCCTCCGGCGCAGGGAAGGGCACGACGCCGAAGTCGTCCGTGCTCATGCCGTTCGACGTGATCGTGCTGTTCGCGTTGTTCTGCGTCAGCATCATCGCGGCCTTCTTGTTCGCGAAGTCCGAGACCGCCTGCGTGCCGTTGTCGTACTGCGCGTTCGAGGTGTTGACGACCTTGTCGCTCTGCATGAGGTCGAGGTAGCGCTTGATGCCGTCGACGTTCGCCTGCTGCGTGAAGGTGGGCTTGCCGTCCTTGTCGAACCACTCGCCGCCGTTCTGCGCCGAGTTGATGAAGGCGAAGTGCGAGTTCTCGGTGTACGAACCACCGGCGATGGTGAAGCCGTACTTGCCGCCCGTGGTCAGCTTCTTGGCGTCGGTGACGAGGTCCTCCCACGTCGTCGGCGCCTCGAGGCCGGCGTCCTTGAACATCTGCTTGTTGTAGTACAGGCCGTACGCGAGGCCGTAGAGCGGGACGCTCGTGACGGTCTTGCCGGGTGCGCCACCGGTCGAGAGTGCGACCTTGCCGAACTTGTCGGCCCCGCCGATCGCCTTCATCTCCGAGTCGCCGAACTCCTGGAAGGCGCCCGTGGCCTGGAGCGAGGTCGCCCAGGTGTTGCCGATGTTGACCACGTCCGGGCCCTGGCCCGAGGTGACGGCGGTGGTGATCTTGGTCTGCAGGTCGTTCCACCCGATGACCTGGAGGTTGACCTTGATCCCGGTCTCCTTCGTGAACTTCTCGAGGACGGGGGTCAGCACCTCCTTGTCGTTCTGGAGGGAGGTGCCCTGGTTCGACGCCCAGTACGTGAGCGTCTTGGAGTCGCCGGACGAACCGGAGCCTCCGGAGGAGCAGGCTGCGAGGCCGGTCACGGTGAGTGCCGCGGCCGCGGTGATGGCCAGTGCGCGGATGGCAGTGCGCATGACTCTCTACTTTCTCGTCGTTGAGATGGTGCAGGGATGGTGCGTGTCGGGTGCTGCTGTGTGCGGCGCGTCCCCTGGCGATCAGGCCAGGGTCGACTCCGCGGGGTCCCAGCCCTCGGGGAGGGTCGGGGAGGGGTCGACGGTGCTCTCGACGAGCACCGGCTCCCCACGTTCGGCGCTCTCGGCGATGGAGACCATCACGTCGAGGACGTGGAAGGCGAGGGCACCGGGGACCCGGTTGCCGACGCCGGCGCGGATGGACCGGGCGAGGTCGACCACGCCCGTGCCGCGCGAGTACGTGGAGCCGACCGCGGGGATCGTCTCGGGCTCCTCGGCGCCGGCCGCGTACAGCTCGGTGTCGCCGTCGAACTCGTTCGGGTCGGGGAACACGACCGTGCCGGTCTCCCCCGCGATCTCGACGAAGCCGGTGCGGCCGCGCGTCGACTCGAACGAGAACACGCTCTGCGCGCTGCCGCCGCCCTCGAACTCGATGAGCGCGGAGTGGTTCGTCGGGACCTCGACCGGGAACTCGGTCCCGCCTTCGGACCGAGGCGATCACCCGGGTCGCGCGGGCCTTGGACGCGGTCGCCGTGACCTTCGACACCGGGCCGAGACCTGCACGAGCGTCGTCAGGTAGTACGGGCCGATGTCGAACAGCGGCCCGGCGCGGACCGGGAACAGGAACTCC
>NZ_BACW01000534.1:0-5866 GCF_000333315.1 Curtobacterium sp. B8 | reverse complement strand
GATCGCACTGCCGGTGAGCTTGCCGGCGAGCGGCGGGTACGCCTTCGCGACGGCACGCGCGGCCCCGGTCTTCGTCGGCACCATGTTGAGCGCCGCCGAGCGACCCCGGCGCGGTCCCGGGTGGTGGTTGTCGGTGAGGTTCTGGTCGTTCGTGAACGAGTGGACCGTCTCGACGTGCCCGTGCTCGATGCCGTACCGCTCGTCCAGCGCGGCGAGCACCGGCGTGACGGCGTTCGTCGTGCACGAGGCCGCGGCGAGGATCGGCTCGTCCCCGATCGCGGCGTCGTTCACCCCGTGCACGATGTTCGGGACGTCGCCCGACGCCGGCGCGGTGAGCAGGACGCGGGAGACGCCGGGGGCGGCGAGGTGCGCGGACAGCGTCGACCGGTCGGAGGAGGCTCCCGTGCTGTCGACGACGATCGCGTCGTCGATCCCGTACGCCGTGTAGTCGATCTCGGACGGCGATGCCGCGCCGATGAAGCGGATGACGGTCCCGTTCGCGGTGATCGTCTGCTCGTCCTGGTCGACGGTGATCGTCCCGTCGAAGGGCCCGTGCACGGAGTCGCGCCGCAGCAGGCTCGCCCGCTTGACCAGGTCCTCCGGCCCCGTGGAGCGCAGGACGACCGCTCGGAGGCGGAGTCCGTACGCGCCTCCCGACCGGGCCAGGAGGATCCGTGCGACCAGCCGGCCGATGCGTCCGAAGCCGTACACGACCACGTCTCGCGGCGCGGCCGCGTACGGACCGCTGCCGACCGCGTCCGCGAGGACGAGCCGCAGGTGGTCGTCGAGGCCGAGGGCGTCCTGCCGACGGAAGCCCGCGTTGCAGTCGGCGACGTCGACCACCGAGGGACCGAGGTCGAGCCTGGTCAACGCGTGCAGGACCGGCAGCACCTCGTGGGGCGACAGCTCGACGCCGTCCACGTGTCGCGCGAAGCGGTGCAGCTTGAGGATCTCGTTCACCGAGCGACCGACGAGTCGCCGACCGTGGATCGTCGTCACCACGTTGTGGCGCCGGTGGAGCCCGTCGATGATCGGGACCATCGCGGCCGCGACCGACCCGCGGTCGACCCACTCGTCGAAGACCCGGTCGGTACCCGCGCGGCTCACGCTGCGACCCCGACCGATTCGCTCGTGCCACGCTCGGGCGCCGCCGCGCCGCGCTCGGTCGCCGCCGTGCCGCGCTCGGTCGCCGCCGCGCCGCGCTCGGTCGCCGCCGCCTCGAGGCGCGCCCGGAGGACCTCGAGCTGCGCCCACACGGCGGCGGGGACCGTCGCGCCGAGGGACGTGAAGAACTCCTCGGTGCGGTCCGCCTCGTCGAGCCAGCTGGCCGGATCGACGTCGTGCAGGGCCTGGAGGCTCGTCCCCGACAGCCCGAGGCCGCTCACGTCGAGCGCACCCTCCGCCGGGACGGCGCCGAGCGGCGTCCCGCGGGTCGTGGCCGCTCCTGGTCGCGTGACGCGGTCGGCGATCCACGCGAGGACTCGGGCGTTCTCACCGAAGCCCGGCCAGAGGAACGTGCCGTCCTCACCCTTGCGGACCAGTGACCCCTGAAGACCTTCGGAGCGGCGGCGCCGAGCGCTTCGCCGACGTCGAGCCAGTGCTGCCAGTGCGACCCCATGTCGTAGCCGACGAACGGCAGCATGCCGAAGGGGTCGCGGCGGAGTTCGCCGACCGTGCCCTCCTGCGCGGCGGTGCGCTCGCTCGACACGGTCGCACCCGCGAACACGCCGTGCGCCCAGCTGTCCGTCTCGACGACGAGCGGCACGTTCGTCGCCCGGCGACCGCCGAAGAGGATCGCGTCGACGGGGACGCCGTCCTGCTCGTACCAGTCGTCGGCGAGGGTCCGGCACTGCTCGATCGGGCTCGTGAAGCGGGCGTTCGGGTGCGCTGCGGGCGTGCCCGACGCCGGGGTCCAGTGCTCGCCCCGCCAGTCGATCAGGTGCGCCGGCGGTTCGTCGGTCAGGCCCTCCCACCAGACGTCGCCGTCCTCGGTCAGGGCGACGTTCGTGAAGATCGTCCGCTTCCGCATGGTGTCCATGGCGACGGGGTTCGTGGCGACGGACGTCCCGGGAGCGACGCCGAAGATGCCCGCCTCGGGGTTGATCGCGTACAGCCGCCCGTCCGCGCCCGGTCGGAGCCAGGCGATGTCGTCGCCGATCGTCTCGACGCGCCAGCCCGGCAGCGTGGGCTGCAGCATCGCGAGGTTCGTCTTGCCGCAGGCGCTCGGGAACGCTGCCGCGACGTGCAGGGCGCGACCGTCCGGGTCGGTGAGCTTGAGGAGGAGCATGTGCTCGGCGAGCCATCCCTCATCGCGGGCGATGGTGGAACCGATCCGGAGCGCGAAGCACTTCTTGGACAGCAGCGCGTTGCCGCCGTAGCCGGAGCCGAACGACCAGATCGCCCGTTCCTCGGGGAAGTGCGAGATGTACTTCGTCGGGTTGCTCGGCCACGCGACGTCGGGCCGGCGGGTGCCGTCGGGGTTCCGGAGCGGGTACCCGACGCTGTGCACGCCCGCGACCCAGGCCGTGTCCGGGCCGATGTGTTCGAGGGCGTCGTCGCCCACCCGGGCCATCAGGGCGAGGGAGACCGCGGCGTAGGCGGAGTCGGTGACCTGGACGCCGAGCTGCGAGATCGCGCCGCCGACCGGACCCATCGAGTAGGGCACGACGTACATCGTCCGACCGCGCATCGACTCCGCGAACAGGCCGTTGAGTTCGGCGTGCATCGAGCGCGGCTCGCGCCAGTTGTTCGTCGGACCGGCGTCGGCCGGGTCACTCGTGCAGATGAACGTCCGGTCTTCCATCCGGGCGACGTCGTCCGGGGTGCTCCGTGCGAGGAAGCTGTCCGGACGCAGACCCGGGTCGAGACGGATGAGCGAGCCTTCTTCCACCATGCGGTCCGTCAGGCGGGTCCACTCGGCATCGGAGCCGTCGCACCAGACGACCTCGTCCGGCCGGGTCAGCAGCGCCGTGCGGACGACCCAGTCCGCGAGCTCCCGGTTGGCGAGCCCGTGCCGGTGCGCTCCGTCGGGGACCTCGACGCTCGAGCAGGCGGCAACAGGCGGGTGCGTGTGCCGGTGGACGTCCGCGGCGGGGATCGGGCCCGTCTCGGCATCACCGAAGCGGTGGTCGCGGTTCGTGTCGGTCATCGTCATGCTGGTCTCCTCGTCGAGCCCTACGGTGGTCGTGCTCCTCAGCATGCGGGCGCGGACGGGCGCTATGCTCGCGACCAGACGGAGAAGAACGGCAGTTCTTCACACTCGAGGAAGAGTGACGACATGTCCCACGACGACGGCCCGCAGCGACTGCTCGGGCAGTGGATCCGGCACGTCCGCACGACGCGCGGGATGACCCTCGACGTCCTCGGACGCGCCACCGACCTCGCACCGAGCCGCCTGTCGATGATCGAGAACGGGCTCCGGGAACCGAAGGTCTCCGTCCTGGCTCGGATCGCGGCGGCGCTCGACGTCCCGGTGTCGACCCTCACCTCGTCGTCCCCGCCGACCGAGCGGGCGCGGTTGGAGCTCGAACTCGCCGCGTACCAGGACGCACCGCTCGCGGCCCGGCTCGACCTGCCGCGCATCGACGTCCGGAAGAGCCTGCCCGACGACGTCCTCGCGAGCGTCGTCGCGCTGCACGAGGCGTTGGAGCGGCGCGTCCAGGAGTCCGCGGTCACGCAGGCCGCCGGACGCGAGGCGATGATCGCGCTCCGGCTCCAGGGTCAGTCGTCCGACAACTACTACGAGGACATCGAGGACCAGGCAGCCGACCTGCTCGCCACGGTCGAGCGACCGCCGGGGCCGCTCATGCACCACACGGTCGCAGCACTCGCCTCGAAGCTCGGCTTCCGGCTCGTGCACGCCGATGACCTCCCCGCCTCCTCCCGGACGATCACCGACCGGGAGCACGGCGTGGTCTACCTCCCGCCGGCCGCGACTCCCGGTGGCCGTGGACTCCGCAGCCTGGCGCTGCAGGCGCTCGCGCACGTCGTGCTCGGGCACCGACCGCCCGCGGACTACGCCGAGTTCCTGCGGCAGCGCATCGAGATCACGGCGTTCGCGGCCGCGTGCCTCGTCCCGCGCGACGCCGCCGTGCCGTTCCTGCAGCAGGCGAAGTCCCGGCGCGACATCGCCCTCGAGGACTTCCGGGACGCGTTCGGTGTCACGCACGAGACGGCAGCGCACCGGTTCACCACCCTCGCGACCCGCTTCCTCGACCTCCCCGTCCACTTCGTCCGGGTCCGTCGCTCGGGCGCGATCGTCAAGGGCTACGAGAACGACGGCATCACGTTCCCCACCGACACCGACGGCGGGATCGTCGGACAGGTCGTCTGCGCGAAGTGGGCCTCCCGGACGGCCTTCGAGGACCGGAACCGCTCCCGCGAGCACTACCAGTACACGGACACCCCGAACGGTACGTACTGGTGCAGCGTGCAGACCGGGACCGACGACGACGAGTTCTCGATCACGCTCGGCACGCCGTTCGCGCACGCGCAGTGGTTCCGGGGACGCGACACCACCGTCCGGCGGCAGTCGAACTGTCCCGATCCGTCGTGCTGTCGGCGTCCTCCGGCACCGCTCGAGGCGAAGTGGAAGGAGGCCGCCTGGCCGAGCGCGAAGCTCGGCGAGCACGTCCTCGCTCCCCTGCCGACGGGCCGGTTCCCCGGGGTCGACGACGGCGAGGTGTACCGCTTCCTGGAGGCGCACGCGGAGTAGGGCCGCGCGCGACGGTGCCGCACCCGCACACAACCGAAGTCGCCTCGAACCGCGCGTCCGCGTGGTGCGAGGTGACTCTGGTGATGCGAACGCGAACCGCGCCGCGCCGCGCGCCGCGCTACCGCTTCAGGTTCGTCAGCTCCTGCAGCACCTCGTCCGAGGTCGTGATGATGCGCGCGTTCGCCTGGAACCCGCGCTGCGCCACGATGAGGTTGGTGAACTCCTGCGACAGGTCGACGTTCGACATCTCGAGCGTCCCCGCCGCGAGCGACCCGACCCCCGCCGAACCAGGACCGCCGATCGAGGCCTGGCCGGAGTTCGCCGTCGCACGGTAGCCCGAGGCGCCGGTCTTCTCGAGGCCGGCCGGGTTGGCGAACGTCGCGAGGGCGATGCGGCCGAGGGCCAGGGAGGCGCCGTTCGAGAACGTGCCCGTGACCGTCCCGTCCTTCGAGATCGAGTAGCCCTGGAGCGACCCGGCCTCGTGGCCGTTCTGCGACGAGATGGTGGCGGTGTTCAGCGTCGCGAACCCGGTGAGGTCCGACATGTCGACGGCGATGCCACCGACGGTGAGGGCACCGCCCGACGCGACCTTGCCGTCGGCGCCGAACGTGATCGACGAGGTGGCGGTGGCGCCCTGCCCGTTCGTGGCCGTGACGTCCCAGCCGGCGGCGGTTCGCTGGTAGGCGATCGACATGGTGTGCTTCGCGCCGGTGGCGTCGTAGACGGTGGCGTCGCGGGTGACGGTGTCGCCGACGGCCGTGTCCGACGGCAGGTTGCCGGTGAGCGCGGCGGTCGTGGTGCGGACGGCCGGTGCTGCGGCGTCGAGCGGCAGCGTGATGTCGCCGAGCTGGCCGTTGGCGTTGACGACGCCGTTCACGGCCGGGTAGCCCTGGACGATCTTGCCGTCGGAGGACACCAAGCGGCCGTCCGCGTCGAAGTCGAACGCACCGGCGCGGGTGTAGACGGTGTCGTTGCCGAGGCGCGTGACGAAGAACCCGTCGCCGGAGATCATCAGGTCGGTGGCCTTGCCGGTGGCCTGCGCGGAGCCCTGCGCGAAGTTCGTCGAGACCCCGGCGACCTGCACGCCGAGGCCGATCTGCGCCGGGTTCGTGCCGCCGATGCCGGTCTGCGGACCGCCGGCACCCTGGGTCA
>NZ_BACW01000535.1:0-906 GCF_000333315.1 Curtobacterium sp. B8 | reverse complement strand
CGGAGCCCTGATACGTGTACTCACTGTCACTCGGCCATCCGGACAGCTTCGCGGTGAGCGTCTCTCCGACTCGCGCGGTGCCGGCAACGGTGACCGTGCCCGGCGTGTACGGTCCCTCGAACTTCGCGAGCGCGACGACGTTGCCGCCGCCGAGAGACTCGTAATGCTCCAACCCGGTGCCGGTGAACGCGATCCCCATGTAGGCATCACCATCTGGCTGCGTGTGGAGGTCCGCCGGCGAGAGCGGCAGGCTGCCCTGCAGCTGGCTCTTGGTCGCGTTGTGCACCTCCCCGTCGTCCGTGGCGAAATACAGCGACCCATCAGGCGCGAACCCCATACCGTCAACACCGGCCTCGAGGCCCACCACAGTCGTGACCACCGTTTGCTGACCCGCGGGAAGCTCGTACACCGACGCGTTGACGGACTTGCCGAAGTAGAGGTTGTCGCTCGCGTCAAACGCGAGGCCGTAGAAGTACTCGGTGCCGGTCTGGTGGTAGCGGACCTGGACGTTCGGGTCAGTGGACAGGCTGTTGGCCGAGACCGTGAGTGGCAAGGCGCTTGCGGCCACCTGGTACACGGTGGGGTCACTGTCAAGAGTGAAGGCCACATCGCCCTTGACGACGAACTCCGCCGCATCGACGAGCACTCGGTCGGGGTGCTCGACGTGGACCTGTGGTCGGGAGCCCGGTCGGGCGCGGTGAGCTGACGCGCGGTACCGCGGTCGCATCGAACCACGGAACCGACGTCGAACCAGGGCCACCACCTGGTTCGATGTCGGTTCCCCGGTTCGACGACAACTCACACCGGGAGCGCGTCCGGCACTCGAGCCGTCGCTGCCGCCGACGCCGCCGACACCGACACCGACACCGACACCGCCGGCAGCGTCGGGACCCGCTGCCCGCTCAT
>NZ_BACW01000536.1:0-1216 GCF_000333315.1 Curtobacterium sp. B8 | reverse complement strand
GCGCGGTGGTCGTCGATGGTCGCTGCCGAGCGACGCACCCAGTCGATGGCCCATGCGGTGTCGAGCGCCAATGCGGTGTCCCTTCCTGCGGCCGGCCCGTGTCCCGGGCCGGGGTCGTGGTCCGGCGGGGTCAGCGGCCCCAGCGCAGGGCCGGCGTCTCCACCGGGGCGTCCCAGAGTGCGGTGAGTTCGTCGTCGAGCACCGTGACGGTCAACGAGAACCCCTGCATCTCGAGGGACGTGACGTAGTTGCCCACCAAGCTACGCGTGACCTCGTGGCCGCGGGCGGAGAGGACCTCCTCGGCGCGTCGGTAGGCGATGTAGAGCTCGGACTGCGGCGTCCCGCCCATGCCGTTCACGAGGAGCAGCAGCTTCGAGCCCGCGGGGGCGTCGAGGTCGGTGAGGATCGGCTCGAGCACCCGGTCGACCAGCTCGTCCGCCGGCGCCATCGGGATGCGCTCGCGCCCCGGTTCGCCGTGGATGCCGATGCCGAGCTCGACCTCGTCGTCCGCGAGCGTGAACGACGGCTCGCCGGCGTGCGGCACCGTGCCGGAGGACAGGGCGAGCCCCATGGACCGGGTGACCTCGTTGACGTGGCGCGCGACCGCGGCGACGGCATCCAGGTCGTCCCCGCGCTCGGCCGCGGCACCGGCGCACTTCTCGACGACCACGGTCCCGGCGACCCCGCGGCGGCCGGCCGTGTAGAGCGAGTCCTGCACGGCGACGTCGTCGTCGACGACGACGGACTCGACGCGGACGTCGTCCATCCCGGCGAGCTCGGCGGCGGTCTCGAAGTTGAGCACGTCGCCCGTGTAGTTCTTGACGATGTGGAGCACGCCCGCTCCCCCGTCGACGGCCTTCGTCGCCGCGACGATCGGGTCCGGGGTGGGACTCGTGAACACCGGCCCGGGGACGGCCGCGTCGAGCATGCCGTACCCGACGAATCCGGCGTGGAGTGGTTCGTGCCCGCTGCCCCCGCCGCTGACGATCCCGACCTTGCCGGAGACCGGTGCGTCCGCCCGGTGGAGGTGGATCGGGTCCTCGACCAGGACCACGTGCCCGGCGTGTGCACGGGCGAAGCCGCGGACGGTCTCGTCGACCACGGCGTGCGGGTCGTTGATGAGCTTCTTCATGCGGAACTCCTTGTGTCGACGGTGACGCGTTCACCCTACAGCGGCCGACCGTTCGGCCCATGTGCACGTTCGTGCACCACGATC
>NZ_BACW01000537.1:0-1375 GCF_000333315.1 Curtobacterium sp. B8 | reverse complement strand
GCCCGCACGCCGCGTCGGGGGACGGCCCGCACGCCGCCGTCGGTGGCGAGCAGCCCCGTCCCGAGCTGCCGGTGCCGGGCGCCGGCGCCGAGCCCCTCGCGGACGTCCCGCCGCAGCCCGCCACGACCGGGGCGTCCGCGTCGGGCGTCGCTGAAGTTGCTCCTGGAGCCGGGGCGTCGGCTGCGAGTGCCTCCGAGCCGTCCGCGGTCCCGCACGACCCCTCCGCCTCGTGGGTCGAGCACAACGGGCTCGCACTCGACCCCGACGCTCGTCTCGCCGAGGTCGACGGCACCCCGGTGGAGCTCACGAAGACCGAGTTCGACCTCATCGCCACCCTGCTCGAGTCGCGGCGCCGCGTGCGCTCGAAGGCCGACCTGGCCCTGGCGCTGCGGAACGACGCCTACGTCACCACGCACTACGTCGGTGACGCCGACCGCCGGAACGTCGAGGTGCACATGGCGAACCTCCGTCGGAAGCTCGGTGACGACCCCAACGCGCCGCGGTTCGTCGTGACGGTCCGGGGTGTCGGGTACCGCCTGACGGGCCCCGGCGATCCGGGGTTCGCAGCCGGCTGAGTCGCGGTCGCACACGCGGATCAGACCCGGTACCCGAACTGGCGCCGGAGCAGCTTCCCGATCATGCCCAGCGTCTGCAGCGCCGTGATCACCGCCAGCACCGGCCAGCCGAACCACAGGATCGTGGACTGCGCGACGACGTCGAGCTGCAGCCAGCCGTACACCGCGGCCGCCATCACCAGGACGACCACCACCACGGGCGCGAGGTAGCCGTTGCCCGAACCGCGCTCGGCCTTCGCCTGCTCGGCCCAGTTGTCGGTCTGCTTCTTGCTCGCGAACCGCGTCCACGCCCGGAGGAAGTGCCCGAGCCGGATCCACATGTAGACCTCGGCGGGCACCGCAGCCAACGCGAAGACCACGTCACGCCACGTCCGGTGCTTCATCGACGCGACCACGCGCAGGTTGAGGGCGACGGCAGCGATCGGGGGCAGCAGCCACACGGGGCTGAAGACGAAGGCGCCGATCGACAGCGACGCCACCAGCAGGAGCACGAACAGCACGCGGGTGACGAAGTTCGTGAGCATCGACGCGTGCTCGACCCACCGCAGCCGCAGGTTCGGGTGGAACGGCTGCCCCTTCGTGTCGCCGCGCTGCCCGGGCCACATGAGCTCGATCGCGCCGAAGTTCCACTTCACCTGCTGCGCGTCGAGCCCGCGGAGGGTGTGCATCCCGCCCACGTCCGCACGGGCGCGCGCGCTGATCTTCGTGAGGTACCCGGCGCTCTTGATCTGCAGGGACAGCAGCGAGTCCTCGACCTCGCTGTCCTTGACCCAGGGCGACCCCTGGTGGTTGACCTCCAT
>NZ_BACW01000538.1:0-1335 GCF_000333315.1 Curtobacterium sp. B8 | reverse complement strand
CCCGGCCGTCACCGGGTCGTCTCGACCCGCCTCGGATCACCCCCCGCGCGCTCGCCGCGGGACGCGGGCCGCGTGTCGCGGTCAGCGTGGGTCGTCGTCCCAGGGAACCGGCGTCGTGGTGCCGGACTCCCAGTCGCGGCGCAGCACCCCGTAGGCGACCGACGCGAGCGGAGCGCCGCCCTCGACCGGCCAACCGTCCCGGTAGTGCGCCTCCTTCACCCAGCCGGCGCGCAGGAACACGCGGCGCATGGCGGTGTTGTCCTCCCGGGTCTGCCCTTCGAACCGCGTGACCTCGGGCATCGAGGTGAACACGTGGTCCGTCGCCGCCCGGAGCGTCGGGACGCCGAGTCCCCGGCCGCGGTGCTCGCCGGCGATCCGGAGGTCGAACAGCGGCACCGGGTCCGCGAGGTCCTCGAGCCGCAGCACGCCGACGCGGCCGTGCTCGTCGTCGTCGAGCCAGTACGACCGGTGCTCGTCGTCGTCCCACGCTCCGGCATCGATCGCCCGCTCTGCGTCCCCCGTGCTGGTGCGCGGACGCACGTGGAAGGGGAAGTCCTCGGTCGTCAGGAAGGCGAGCAGGGCCTCCCGGTCGGCGCCGGTCGGGTCGAGTCGGGTGAGCTGGACGGCCATGCGGACCACGCTACCGGCGCGGGGTTTCCCGCACGCCCCTGCGGGATGCCGCCGTCGACGCCCCGAGGGGGCGCGCGAGATCGTTCCGTGCGCGAACCTGTCGGTGGCAGGGACGTACAGGAGAACACTCGTGACACGGCAACGGAACTCGCAACGGCGCGAGCGCAGCACCTCGACACGCGGAAGCCTCGTCCGGGGCGCCGTCGTGGTCGTCGTCGCCGCGGTCACCGTCTCGGTCATGCTCGCCTTCCTGACCCCGCCGGTCCAGGGCAGCGAGCTTGCGTCGTCGCCCGGCGCGTCCACGTCGAGCCGGGGGACCGCCGGCAGCACGGAGCACGGCCGGGACGCGTCCGGCAGCACCCCGACCGGCGGCGCCGAGCCGAGCAGCGACCCGGCTGACGGCGCGACGTCGAGCGCCCGTGCTCCGTCCTCGGACCAGCCCACGGCGACGCCGACCCCGAGCGTGCCCGACCCGGTGCTGGGGCCGCAGGCGACGTTCTTCGAGGACTTCGACACCCCGGCGGCGAGCGGCGGGCAGTTCGCGGCCACCTACGCCGGGGCCTGGCAGGCGTACGACGAGGGCACGAGCGACAAGTACTACTCGGGCGCCCTCACCAGTGCCCACGACGGCGTGATGGACGTCGCCATGAACGGCACGCAGGGCGCCGCCGGGGTCTTCGGGCCGCCCGCGACCGCGTGGGCGCA
>NZ_BACW01000539.1:0-1716 GCF_000333315.1 Curtobacterium sp. B8 | reverse complement strand
GATGACAACGAGTAGTCGATGCCGACCGCCAGCCCCAGCATCACCCCGAGCACGGGCGTGACGGAGATGAACTCC
This sequence comes from Curtobacterium sp. B8, assembly GCF_000333315.1. Classification (NCBI taxonomy): domain Bacteria; kingdom Bacillati; phylum Actinomycetota; class Actinomycetes; order Micrococcales; family Microbacteriaceae; genus Curtobacterium; species Curtobacterium sp. B8. The sequence goes on along the minus strand of NZ_BACW01000539.1, from coordinate 1,641 downwards.
ACGAGGCTCGAGAACGACAGCGAGGCGAGGGTCGCGACGCCGACGCCGAGCACCGCGGACACCAGCGGGATCGCCGCACCGATGACCGTCCGGAGCATCAGGAACAGCACGATCGCGGCGATGATGACGCCGATGATCTCCCCGGGACCGAGGATCGACGGCACGCCCTGCGCGATGTCGTTGGAGACGTAGACGTCCACGCCGCTGATCTTCGCCGCGTCGGCCTTGTCCGAGATGGCCTGCTTCGTGGTCTGCGGGACCTCGTAGGTCGACTTCGTGAACTGCACGGTGCCGATCGCAGCGGCGTCGTTCGACGACACGAACCGGATGTCCTTCGACAGGTCGAGCAGCTTCGAGCCCTGCTCGAGCTCCTGCTCGCTGTCGTCGAGCTTCTGCTCGTTCGCGTCGAGCTTCTCCGTGTTGGCGTCGATGGTCTTCTGCGCCGCGGTGATCTGCTGCTCGCCGGCGCTGAGCTGCTGCTGCTGGGCGTCGATCTGCGCCTGCGCCTGCTGCAACTGCGCCTGCGCGGCCGCGGACGCAGCGGCTCCCGCTGCCTGGGCCTGCGCCTTCTGCGCGTCGAGCTGCTGCTGCGCCTGGTCGATCTTCGCCTGGCCGGACTCGAGCTGCGCCTTCTGCGCGTCGAGCTGGTCCTGCCCGTCCGCGATCTGCTTCCGGCCGTCGGCGATCTGCTCGCGCCCGTCGCTGATCTGCTTCCGGCCGTCGACGATCTTCTGCCGCTGGTCGTCGAGGCGCTGCTGCAGGGTGAAGCCGTCGGAGACGCTCTTGACGCCGCTCTCGTCCGTGAGCCCGTCGAGGAAGTCCTTGACCTCCGACTTCTGCGCGCTCGTGAACGCCTTGCCGTCCGTCGTGGCGAACACCAGGGTGCCGGTGCCGCCGTTCGCCGACGGGAACTTGTCCGCGAGCTCGTCCTGCACCTGGCTGGTCTTGGTGTTCGGGATCGAGATCGACGACGAGATCGAGCCGGCGAACAGGCTGTAGGTGAGCCCGGCGATGCCCATGATCACGACCCACGCGATGATCACGAGCCAGTGCCTGCGGGCGGAGAACCGCCCGAGTCGGTAGAGGAGACCGGCCATGCGGAGAGCCCCGTTCCTTTCGTGGTGCTGCGGTTGTGCGGTCGGGGTGCGCCGGTGGACCCCGCGGGTGGTCAGGAGGAGGACGAGCCTCAGTCGGTCGGCATGTAGCCGCTGCGGACGCTGTGGATCAGCCTGCTCAGCAGGGCGTCCCAGGCATCGAGTGCGTCCTGGTCGAGCGGTGAGCCGTCGATCTCGCCGGCGTGCTCCTGCAGCCAGTGGTCGGCGATCACGACGATGCCGCTCATGAGCGACTCGACGAGCAGCGCCGCGTCGAGGGCGTCCGCGGCCGGGTACCGACGGCGGACCTCGTCGCGGAGGCGCTCGGTCACCCGCGCGAAGGCCGTCTGGGTGAGCACGGCCGCCTTCGGGTCGGACTTGCCGGGTTCGCCGAGCGTCCGGTACATGCCGGCGATCGCCGGGGCGAGGTCGGCTCCGCGGGCGGCGGACCCGATCTCCTCGAACATCGACGCCCGGCTGCCGTCACCGACGGGGGTGTTCGCGATGTCCGAGAGGAACCGGTCGATGATGACCGAGAGCTCCTCCT
>NZ_BACW01000540.1:3745-12079 GCF_000333315.1 Curtobacterium sp. B8 | reverse complement strand
GTCGACGTCACCGTCGCCGTCCGTGTCGATCGGCACGCCGGTCCCGGCGCCGCTGTCGACGTCACCGCCGTCCTCGACGCCCGGGAGCGTGCCCGGGTCGGTGGGGTCGGCGGGGTCGGTCGGGTCCGTCCCGGGCTCCGGCTCGGCTGCCGTCTCGACCGGGATCGTCACCGCGAGGGTGATCGTCTGGCCGCCGGGCAGCGTCACGACGAGGGGCTGCTCGGCCGTCTCGGCTGCGGCGACCGCGCGGGTCGAGGCAGCGGCACGTGCCACCCCGTCGTCGGAGGCCGTTGCGCCGGGGACCGTGAACGTCAGCGTCGCCGTGCCCTGCTCGTCCGTCTTGTCCACGATGGTCGGGTCGATCGGGGCGCTGGCGAGCTCCTCGTCCCCGGCACCGATCGACACCGAGCCCGCTGCGGACGGGTCCTCGCTCGAGAACACGAGCGACGACAGACGCACCGTGACCTCGTCGCCGGGCCGGAAGCCGCCGTCCGGCGTGGGGGAGACCGTGACCCCGACCGCACGCTGGTCCTTCGGCGGCGTCACGACGGGGTTCGCCGCGAAGTAGTCGACCTGTGCCTGGAGGTCGACCTGGCCCGAGTCGGCGATGTTCTTCCCGGTCGTGAACGCGGAGAACTTGTCGCCGCCGGTCGAGAGGAACGAGTTGACCGTGACCTTGAGCGTGTCGGTGAGGGCGATCGGCTCGCCGTCGAGCGTCATCGTGGTGATGCGCTCCCCACGACCCTTCGCGGGGTCGTAGGTGTAGGCGAAGCCGTCGGAGACGCCGAGCTTCAGGAAGGGGCGGTCCGAGCCGTCCGGCTGCCACTGCTGCTCGAGCGCGTCCTTGATCTGCTGACCGGTCATGTCCTCGGTGACGAGGGTGTTCGCGAACGGTTGGACGAGCGCCGCCTCCTTGTAGGTCACGGTGCCGTCCGGATCGTTCGCGCCGCTCGACCTGTGCAGGATGTCGGTGCGCAGGCCGCCGGGGTTCATGAAGGCGACCTGCGAGCCGTTCCGGGCGGTGGCGGCTCGCTGCACCTCGGCGATGTTGTTGCCGAGCACCGACTCCCCGCCGCGGTTCTCGCTCGTGCGGTCCGACTGGACGGCGCGGCGGAGGTCGCCGGTGACCTTCCCGAGCGGCTTCGCACCCTCGACCTCGGCGACGGCCCTCGCGTCGGCGACGATCCCCGCGACCTCGGTGACCGACGAGGTGTCGGTCGCGGTGCGCGGGTCGGTGTTGACCGGCGTGACCTCGGCCGAGATGTCGGTGAGCTGCTTGTCCGCGTCCACCGTCAGCTGCAGGTGCCCGTAGTTGACGCCGTAGGAACCGGTCTGGATGACGGGGCGGAGCTCGCCCGTCGGCCCGGCGATCTCGTGGTCGTACGAGAAGTGGGTGTGCGCCGAGACGATCGCCGAGACCCGCTCGTCGACGCCGGCGGCGATCTTCGCGAAGGCGCTCGACCCGGTCGCGTCGGCGATGTTGCTCGACGCCGCCCCCTCGTGCACGAGGAGCACGAGCACGTCGGCCTCGCCGTTGTCCGGGTCGCCGTCGGTGAGCTCGTCAGCGTACTTGTTGACCTGGCTCACCACCGGGGCCATCTCGAGCCCCTCGACCCCGCCGGGGCTGACGAGTCCGGGGATGAGGTCCTCGGTCGTCGCGCCGATGAAGCCGACCTCGACCCCGCCCTTCTCGACGATCTGGTACGGCGTGAAGGCCGGCGTGGTCGTGCCCTCCTCGACGATGTTCGCCGAGACGTACTGCCAGTCCGCGGCCGCCTCGATGCGGTCGGTGAAGTCGTCCTGACCCTTGTCGAGCTCGTGGTTGCCGATCGCGCTGACGTCGAGCCGCATCGCGTTCAGGGCCTCGATGGTCGGGGTGTCCTGCTGGATGAGCGACGTGAAGGTCGATGCGCCGACGTTGTCGCCCGCGCTCGTGAAGATCGTGTTCGGGTTCGCCTCACGCCAGGACTGCACCACGGTCGCGAGCCGAGCGGCACCGGCGGCCTTGTCGGCGGTCGTGCCCTCGGACTCGATCCGACCGTGGAAGTCGTTGATGTCGACGATGTCGATCGTGGTGTCACCGTCGGCAGCGCTGGCGACGGACGGGACGGACAGCGCGACGAGGACGCCCGCCGTGGCGAGCGCTGCGCCCGCGACGACGCGCCCACGACGCGTTCGGGAGTGGTGGGAAGTGTTCATCGGCGACGAACCTAGGAGAACGCACAGGCGACACGCCAGCTGACCCCCGAACGCGTCACACGATGTTCACACGGGCACCACGTGGTGGTCAGTCGCGGCCGAGGGCGCCCTTCACCCGCTCGACGGCCTCCGCGGCCATCGCCTTCGCCGAGTCCTTCACGACGTCGAGCTCGACCGGGTCGCCCTTGAGCAGGCTCTTCGCGGTGTTGATCGCGTACTCCGCCGTGATGTGCGGGGGGAGCGGCGGCACGCTGCGGCTGACGTACGCGTCGATCACGGTCACCCCGGGGTTCGCGAACGCCCGCTCGACGGCCGCGTCGACCTCGCTGTCGTCGTGCACCGCGATGCCGATGAACCCGAGGAGCTCGGCGTACCCGGCGTAGTCCATCGTCTCGACGTCCTGCGAGCCGCGCCACATCGGGTTGCCGTCCTCGGTCCGCATCTCCCACGAGACCTGGCCGAGGTCGTCGTTGTGCATGATCACGATGACGAGCTGCTGGTTCGGCCAGTTCGCCATGTACTTCTTCACGGTGATGAGCTCGTTCATCCCGAGCATCTGGAACGCGCCGTCGCCGATCGTGCAGACCGCCGGCGCGTCCGGGAACGCGAACTTCGCCGCGACGGCGTACGGCATCGCCGCGAGCATGGTCGCGAGCCGGCCGGACATGTCGCCGTGCATGCCCCGACGGAGCCGGATGTGGTGGCCGTACCAGTCCGCCGTGGTGCCCGCGTCGCAGGTCACGGTGACGCGCTCGGGCAGCCGTTCGTTCACCGCGCGGATGACCCGGCGCGGGTTGACCCCGTCGCTGTAGGAGACTTCCGCCTGGCGGGCCATCTCGGCCTCCCACTCGCGCATCTCGTCGGCGAGCTGCTCCTGCCACGAGTGGTCGGTGGTCTGCTCCAGGAGCGGCAGGACCGCGTCGAGCGTCGCACCGACGTCGCCCCAGAGGTTGAGCTCGGTCGGGTACCGCAGGCCGAGCTGCTCGGGCTTGATGTCGACCTGCACGCCCCGCGCCTGCCCCGACTTCGGCAGGTACTCACCGTAGGGGTAGTTCGTCCCGAGGAGCACGATCGTGTCGCACTCCTTGATCTGCGTCAGGGAGGGCCGGGAACCGAGCAGCCCGACCTGCTGCGTGTGGTACGGCACGTCCGACGGCACGACGTCCTTGCCGCGGAGCGCGGTGATGATCCCGGCGCCGGTCCGCTCCGCCGCCGCGAGCACCTGGTCCGTGGCGCCGCGGGCGCCGGCTCCGACCAGGAAGGTGATCTTCTTCCCGGAGTTCAGGATCTCCGCGAACCTCCGGACGTCGTCGGCCGACGGCGTGATCCGCGTCGAGGCCGGCACGTCGCTCGACCGGGAGACCCAGTGCTCGGCCGCGGGCTCCTCCCACGCCATCGCCTGCACGTCGTGGGGGAGCACCACCACGGCGGGCTGCTTCCGCAGCATCGCGGTGCGGAACGCCGTGTCGATCACCACCCCGGCGGCGTCCGGGGACGCCACGGTCTCGACGTAGCAGGCCACGTCGGCGAACACGCGCTCGAGGTTCGACTCCTGCTGGGTGAACGACCCGATCGACGCGAGTCCCTGCTGCCCGACGATCGCGACCACCGGCTGGTTGTCCATCTGCGCGTCGTACAGCCCGTTGAGCATGTGGAACGCACCGGGGCTCGAGGTGGCGACGCAGACCCCGACCTCGCCGGTGAACTTCGCGTGCGCGGTGGCCATGAGCGCCGCGATCTCCTCGTGGGTCGGCCGCACGTACTCGAGGGCGCGCTCGCTGCCGTCGGCCTTGCCGAGGGCGCCGTCGAACGCGCCGATCCCGTCACCCGGGTAGCCGAAGACCCGGGTCACGCCCCAGGACTTGATGCGGTCGATGACGAAGTCGCTCACGGTCGTGCTCATGGCTCCAGCGTGCATCCCGCTTGCTGTGCGCGCTCAGACTGGAGGCCCGGATCACGTGACCGACGTCGGTCACGTGATCCGGGCCTCCAGTCGGGCCGGTCCGACCCCCGGCCGGACGCGAGTGCTCAGCCGATCGTCCGCCAGTCGCGTGCGGCCGCGCTCCGGACCACGGCCTCGATGATCGCCGCGGCCCGGGCGCCGTCCGCGAACGTCGGCAGCCCCTCGGGCGACCCGCCCCGGACGGCCTCGTACGTGTCCGAGACGAACGCGGTGAACGCGTCGAGGTACCCCTGCGGGTGCCCGGCCGGCACCATCGCCAGGCGTCGCTGGTCGGGCACGCCCTGCGACGGGTCCCGGACCACGATCTGCGCCCCGCGGTCGGTGCCGAACCAGGCGGACTCGGGCTGCTCCTGGTCGAAGGCCGCGGAGCCGAGCGTGCCGTCCACCTCGAACCAGAGCCGGTTCTTGCGCCCGGCGGAGACCTGCGAGATGACGACGTTGCCGATGCGCCCGGCCTCGGTCCGGAAGGTGGCGACGGCGGTGTCCTCCGTCGTGACCTCGGCGCGCTCGCTGGCGTCCGCGACCGGGTCGGGGTCGGGGGAGCCGGAGAAGGACGGACCGGACGCCGCCGGTCGGGTCGGGTACACGACGTCGGTCGCTGCCGACACCTCGACGAACCGCTGCCCCGTGACGAACTCGACGAGGTCGCACCAGTGCGAACCGATGTCCGCGAAGGCGCGCGAGACGCCGCTCGACGACGGGTCCACCCGCCACGACGACGCGTCCTCGTCGAGCATCCAGTCCTGGAGGTAGTGCCCGTGCACGGCGAGCAGCCGACCGAGCTCGCCGTCCGCGACCCGGGCCCGGATCTCGCGCACGATCGGGTGGTAGCGGTACACGAACGGGACCGTCGCGACGACGCCGGCCTCGGCGGCCGCGGCGACGAGCTCGTCCGCCTGGGCCGGGTCGAGCGCCAGCGGCTTCTCGCACACCACGTGGATGCCGGCACGGATGGCCGCGAGCGACTGGGGGTGGTGCTGCCCGTTCGGGGTGCAGACGTGCACGACGTCCGGGGCGTCCGCGATCACCTCGTCGAGCGAGGCGTAGCCCCGCGGGAGGCCGAGCTGCGCGGCGACCTGCTCCGAGCGCGCCGGCGTGCGACCGAGGACGCCGAGCACCTCCGCGCCCGAGGCGGCGGCGGCCCGGACGTGGACGCCCGCGATCATGCCCGTCCCGATCACTGCGACGCGGAGGCGCCGCCCGTCGTGCTCACTGCTCATCGTGCTCCCTCGCGCCGGACTGCCCCCACCGTATCGGCGAGACCGGAGGCACGCCCGGAGCGGGCGCCGGTGCACGCGACCCGACGGCACGGCCCCGGACCCGGCCACCTGCAGGACTCGTGAGTACGGTCTGGGGCATGTCGAGCCTCCAGACCACCCTGCTCATCCTCGGTGCCAGCGGCGACCTGTCGAAGCGGCTGCTGCTCCCCGGCCTCGCGACCCTCCTGGAGGTGAAGGAGGACTGGGACGTGCAGCTCGTCGGCGCCGGCACGGAGGACCTGTCGGACGACGACTGGAAGCGTCTCGTGCACGACGCGTTCGAGAACGCACAGGCGTCGAAGAACGAGGAGGACGAGGGCGCGCACGACGGGTCCGAGCGGCTGAGCGCCCGACTCCGCGCCGTCGTCGAGGCGTCGAGCTACCGCAAGTCGGACGTCACCAGCGCGGACGACCTGAAGGCCCTGCTCGCCGACTGCCAGCACGACCCGGCGGTCTACTTCGCGCTCCCGCCCGCCGTCACCGAGAAGAGCTGCGAGGTGCTGGCCGGGCTCGACCTCCCGCAGGGCACCCGCTTCGCGCTCGAGAAGCCGTTCGGCACCGACGCCCAGAGCGCCGAGCACCTCAACGACGTCCTGCAGGGGTTCCTGCCCGAGGAGCGCATCCACCGCGTCGACCACTTCCTCGGTCGATCCACCGTGCTCAACCTGCTCGGGCTCCGGTTCGCGAACCGCATCATCGAGCCGCTGCTCTCGTCGCAGCACGTCGAGCGCATCGACATCGTCTACGACGAGACCCTCGGGCTCGAGGGCCGCGCCCGCTACTACGACAAGGCGGGCGCCCTCGTCGACATGATCCAGAGCCACCTGCTCCAGGTGATGGCCGTCGTCGCGATGGAGGCCCCCGCGTCGATCGACGCCGACGACCTCCGCACGCAGAAGGAGCTCGTCCTCCGCGCCGTCCGGCCCTGGGGCGGTGACGCGGCGGCCGCGGGCAAGCGTGCCCGCTACACCGCGGGGACCATCGGTGACCGTCAGCTGCCGAGCTACGTGGACGAGGAGGGCGTGGACCCCTCGCTCGGCACCGAGACCCTCGCCCAGCTCACCCTCGAGGTCGCGAACTGGCGCTGGGCCGGCGTCCCGATCACGCTCCGCTCCGGCAAGGCGCTCGGGAAGCAGCGTCGCGAGATCATCATCACGTTCAAGGACTCCCCGCACGTGCCGAACGGGCTGACCGGGGCCGAACTGCCCGACCGGCTCCGCATCTGGATCGCCCCGGACGAACTCCAGCTCGAGCTCAACGTGAACGGCCCCGGCGACCCGTACACGATCGACCACACGGCGCTGTCGGTGACCTTCAACCCCGGTCGGCTGAGTGCCTACGGCGAGGTGCTCGCCGGGGTCCTCGAGGGCGACGCCACCCTGTCGGTCCGTGGCGACAGCGCCGTGCAGGGGTGGAAGGTCGTCGAGCCGTTCCTGCAGGCCTGGCGGGACGGCCGCGTGCCCCTGGACGACTACGCCGCCGGGACCGAGGGGCCCGAGGGCTGGGACAACATCGACGCCTGACCGGCGGACCACCGGACGGGAGGCACGTGGCGGGTCCGCCACGGGCCTCCCGTCCGTCATCCGGTCACCACGCGGCGGAGGCCGGCCGGGTCCGGGTCCGGGGGAAGGCCCGTCCCGGGTCCGGCGGCGTAGCGTCGCAGCGTGACCACCATCGACGACATCCTGCAGACCGTTCCCGACCCCGCCGGCGCCGACGTGCGCGTCGAGACCGTGCGGTACGACCACGACGGGACCGCCCTCGAGGGCGTGCTCGCGAAGGACCACGCCATCGCCGGCCCGCGCCCCGCGGTGCTCGTCGTCCACGACTGGCACGGCGTCAACGAGCACGTCCACGCCCGCGTCACGATGCTCGCCCGACTCGGGTACGTCGCGTTCGGCGCCGACATCTACGGCGCCGGCATCCGTCCGGGCGACGACACCGCCGGGCAGGTCGCCGGCTCGTTCTACCAGGACCTCCCGCTGCTCCGCGCCCGCGCGCTCGCCGGGTTCGAGCAACTCCGACAGGACCCGGACGTCGACCACACCCGGATCGTCGTCATGGGGTACTGCTTCGGCGGGTCGACCGCCCTCGAGCTCGCGCGGACCGGGGCGGACCTCGTCGGGGCGGTGTCGTTCCACGGCGGGCTCATCGCCCACGACCCCTCCGACGCGCACCAGATCCGGGCGAAGCTCCTCGTGCTCACCGGTGGAGCAGACCCGATGGTCCCCGACGAGAAGGTCCACGAGTGGCAAGACGAGATGCGCTCGGCGCCGGAGGTCGACTGGCAGGTCGTCACCTACTCCGGCGCGATGCACGCGTTCGCCGTCCCGGGCACGGACGCCCCGGACCACGGCGCGCAGTACCAGGCGACCGCGGACCGTCGGTCGTGGCAGGCGCTCCAGACGTTCCTCGGCGAGGTGTTCGACGAGGAGGCCTGAGCCAGCCCGGCGTCGGCGCGACACGCCGAGCGGCCGCGCGGGAGGGGCTCGATTGGCGCGAGTGGCTGCACCTGTTGTAGAGTCTTCCACGGCCGCAAACGCCACGCGCTCGTAGCTCAATGGATAGAGCATCTGACTACGGATCCAGAAGGTTGGGGGTTCGAGTCCCTTCGAGCGCACACTGTTTGAGACAGCAGGGATGACGCCCTCGGTTCCACTCGGACCGGGGGCGTCTTCTGTTTCCCGGGTGTCGTGTTCCCGGGTTTCGTGTTAACGGGTGTCGTGTCCCCGGGTTTCGTGGCTCCCGCTGCCGTCGGTGCGCCGTCGTCGAACGACGCCGTCGTCGTCGCACGACGACGGCGATGTCGTTCGTAGCGTCCGCGACTNGCCGGCGCGNGCACGGAACGACGCCGTCGTCGTCGCANGACAGCGGNGNNGTTGTGNNCNAGNGANGNNNGNGNGAGNGCNGANG
>NZ_BACW01000540.1:0-3739 GCF_000333315.1 Curtobacterium sp. B8 | reverse complement strand
CCTCCCGTCCGTCAGGCGGCTCCGTCGATCACGCGACCGGCGTGCGCAGCTCGGCGAGCGTCGGGTAGTCCGTGTAGCCCTCGGCGCTGGCGCCGTAGAACAGTTCGGGACGCGGCTCGTTGAGCTCCTCGTCCTGCTCCCAGCGGAGCGCGAGGTCCGGGTTCGCGATCGCGGGACGACCGACGGCGACGGCGTCCACGTGCTCGGAGTCGAGCAGCGCGATGGCCTCGTCGCGCGTGGTCACCGACGAGAAGCCGGAGTTCGCGATGAACGGTGCGCCGGCGGTGCGGCGGATGGTCTGCACGAGCTCCGACGTGACGTCGGCCTGCAGCACGTCGACGAACGCGAGTCCGAGGGGTGCGAGGCCCTCGGCAACCGCCGTGTAGGTGGCGAGGACGTCGGCGTCGTCCTCCTCGAGCACGCCCTGGATGTTGTGCTGCGGCGAGAGGCGGATGCCGACCCGGTCCGCGCCGATGGCCTCGGCGATGGCCGTGGTGACCTCGACGGCGAAGCGGGCGCGGTTCTCGGGGGAGCCGCCGTACTCGTCGGTGCGGGTGTTCGAGACGGGGGAGAGGAACTCGTGCACGAGGTAACCGTTGGCACCGTGGACCTCGACACCGTCGAGTCCGGCGGCGATCGCGTTGCGAGCGGCCTGGACGAAGCCCTGGACGGCCTCGCGGACCTCGGCGGTGGTCAGTTCGTGCGGCACGGGCATGTCGGCCTTGGTGCCGTCGGCGAGGTGGGTCTGACCGGGAGCCGCGATCGCGCTCGGACCGACGATGCGCGGGGTGTCGGAGATCGACGTGTGCGAGACCCGGCCGCCGTGCATGAGCTGCATGACGATGGTGCCGCCCTCGGCGTGCACGGCGTCGGTGACGCGGCGCCAGCCGGCGACCTGCTCGTCGGTCTCGATGCCGGGCTGGCCGGGGTACGAGCGGCCTTCCTGGACGGGCCAGGTGCCCTCGGTGATGATCATGCCCATGCCGGCACGCTGGCGGTAGTGCTCGACGAGCAGGTCGTTCGGGATGCCCTGGGCGCCCGCGCGGGTGCGAGTGAGCGGGGCCATGACGATCCGGTTGCGGAGGTGCAGTGCGCCGAAGTCGGCGGGTTCGAAGAGCTTCACGTGTCCGTTCAACCACGTGTTGTCGGGTGCAATTCCTTCTCGGAGGGGATCGTCAGCGAGCGGGGCACACCAGCGTCGACGAACGTACCTGTCCCTCGGGCCGGATCACCTGGTGCAGCGACAACGGCTGACCGCAGATCGGGCACGCGCGGTCGACCGTCCGGTCGTCGACGCCCTCGGGGTGTCCGGCGCCGATCTGCGACGGCCCCATCTTCTCGATGAGCGTGGTGTTCCACTTCTCGTACCAGCGGGCGAAGCGTCCCATCACCGGTCCTTTCATTCGTACACGAACCATTGTGGCACGAAGTGTCCGCTCGGGCCAGGGTCAGACGACGTCGACGCGCTCCAGCAGTTCGGTCAGTTCGTCCTTGAGGGCCTCGAGTCGTGCGAGCGGCCAGCCGAGTCGGTCGGCCACCGCGAGCGGGACGGCCTCGGCTCGGTCCCGCAGCGTCCGTCCGGCGGTGGTCAGGGACACCTCGAGCTGCCGTTCATCCGCCGCGCTCCGAGTCCGTCGGACGTAGCCGGAGGTCTCGAGGCGCTTGAGCAGTGGACTGAGCGTCGCCGAGTCGAGCCGGAGCTCGCCGGCGATCTCGCGCACGGACCTCGGGTCGTGTTCCCAGAGTGCGAGCATCACGAGGTACTGGGGGTGCGTCAAGCCCATCGGCTCGAGCACGTCCCGGTACAGGCCGATGACGCTCCGGCTCGTCGCGGCGAGGGCGAAGCAGAGCTGCCGGTCGAGGGCGAGGGGGTCGGCGTCGATCGCGGTCATGCGGTCACCTTACCCTTCGTGCACGAACGGTCGGCGAACGACGGTGGGACCGGCCGTACTCGGCAGGAGGAAGGACCAGGAACGTCCGGTCCGGCCAGGGACGTCCACGGGCCACGCACTGGAGGCGCGGCGCCGGTCTCGTGGACCGGCACCGCGCCTCCAGGCGGTCGTGTCAGTGCGGCGCGCTACGCGCGGTGCGTCGGCGTGTGACCCTCGTGCGGCTTCGCGTCCGGCTCCACCGGCGCGGCGTGCGCCCCGTGGTGCTCCGCACCCGCATCCGGCCCACGCCCGCCGGCCGGGTGCGCCCGCTCGAGCTTCGCGCCCTCGACGTCGACGTCCGGCAGGATCCGGTCGAGCCACTTCGGGATCCACCACGCGCTCCGACCGAGCAGGTGCATGATCGCCGGGATCAGCAGCATGCGGACCACGAACGCGTCGAGGAGGACACCGAACGCGAGCCCGAAGCCGATCGGCTTGATCGTCGACGAGTCCGAGAAGATGAAGCCCGCGAACACCGAGATCATGATGATCGCCGCCGCCGTGACCACTGCCCGACCGGCGTGCAGGCCCCGCTGGACCGCGACCTTGGCCGAGGCTCCGTGGGCGTACGCCTCCCGCATGCCGGACACCAGGAACAGCTGGTAGTCCATCGCGAGCCCGAACAGGATGCCGATCTCGATGATGGGCAGGAAGCTCAGGATGGGTGCCGGGTCGTGCACGCCGAACACCGATCCGAGCCAGCCGAACTGGTAGATCGCGGTCAGACCACCGAACGACGCGAGCACGGACAGGATGAACCCGGCCGTCGCGGTGATCGGCACGAGGAACGACCGGAACACGATGATCAGGATGATGAGCGACAGCCCGACGACGACCGCGAGGTAGAGCGGCAGCACGTTCGAGAGCTTCTCGGACACGTCGATGTTCGCGGACGCGTTGCCCGCGACGCCGAGCGTGGCCGTGCCGTCGTCGACGCTGACCTGCTGCGTGCGGAGGTCCTGCACGAGCCGCTCCGTCGAGACGCTGTCCGGGCCTCCGGCCGGCTTGACCTGGAAGGCGATGATGTCCCGGTCCTCCGACGCGCCGATGGGCAGCACGGCCTTGACGTCGTCGTTCTTCGCGAGCGCCTGGCCGATCGTGACCTCGGTCGCGGTCACGTCGTCCTTGCTGATCGCCTTCGGCAGGTCGGCCACGACGAGCAACGGCCCGTTCTGTCCGGCGCCGAACTCGTCGGACAGGGTCTTGTACGCCTTGTACTGCGACGAGTCGACGGCCTCCGACGCGCCCGTGGGCAGGCCGAGTCGCATCTGCGTGGCGGGCAAGGCGATCGTGCCGAGGACGGCGATGCCGGCGACGAGCGTGATGACCGCGCGCCAGGTCGACATCGGCGCGTTCGGCACCCGGATCGAGTCGGTGTTGCCGATGCGCTCCCGCTCCTTCCGGCGCAGGATCCGCATGCCGAGCAGCGAGAGGAGCGCCGGGGTGAACGACGTGGCGATGAGGATCGCGAAGAACACCGCGACCGCGCCGACCGTGCCCATGAGGCCGAGGAACGGGATGCCGGTGATGTTGAGCGCGAGCAGGGCGACGATGACGGTGGTCCCGGCGAACACCACGGCGTTCCCGGAGGTGCCGTTCGCGAGCCCGATCGACTCGTGCACGTCCATGCCGGCCTTCAGCTGCGTCCGGTGCCGGTTCAGGATGAACAACGAGTAGTCGATGCCGACCGCCAGCCCCAGCATCACCCCGAGCACGGGCGTGACGGAGATGAACTCCACGAGGCTCGAGAACGACAGCGAGGCGAGGGTCGCGACGCCGACGCCGAGCACCGCGGACACCAGCGGGAT
>NZ_BACW01000541.1:0-3017 GCF_000333315.1 Curtobacterium sp. B8 | reverse complement strand
GACCGTCGCCGGTGGCGTGCTGGACGCGACCAGCTCGGAACGCGACGTGCTCACGCTGCGCGGTGGGGGCCTACCGTCCGCCCGGACCACCACCCTGGACCGCGACGTGTGGGGCGTCCCGGACGCCGTCGCCCAGCGCGCCGCCGCGACCGCGGCCGCCGCCGCGACCCGGGGTGCGGAACTGCAGCTCTGGGCGGCGTGGCTGCCCCTCGCGCTCGGCGGCGCCGCCGTCGTGCAGCTGCTGCTCGCCCTCCGCGACCGCCGTCGCACCACCACCCCTGCGCCCGACCCCGACACGACCCTGCCCAGCGGCCCGCCCGCCGCTGACCCCACGAGGAGCCCCGCGTATGCCGCTCGGTAAGACCACAATCCGTCCCCTGATCACCCTCGGCGCGCTCGGTGCCGTGACCGCGCTCGCCCTGACCGGCTGCGCCTCCGGATCGTCGTCCGCAGCGGGCGACGCGAGCTCCTCCGGCAAGGTCGCACGGGTGACCATCACGCTGACGAACGACGGGTCCGACGCCTGCGCCGTGTCCTCGACGAAGGTCCCCGCTGGCCCGGTCACCTTCACGGTGAAGAACGAGTCGTCGACCGCGATCACCGAGGTCGAGCTGCTGCAGGACCAGCGGATCCTCGGCGAGAAGGAGAACCTGGCCCCCGGGCTCGACCCCGTGCACTTCACGGCGACGCTCAGCGGCGGGAAGTACCAGGTGTACTGCCCCGGCGCGGCGACCGAGCTCACCGACTTCACCGTCACCGGCAAGGTCGCGGACACCGCGAACAGCAGTGCGGCGACGCTCCTCGCCGACGGCACCAAGGGCTACGCGACCTACGTCGACGGCCAGGTGACGGACATGGTCACCGCGGTCGAGCAGCTGCAGGCCGACGTCGACAAGGGCGACGTCGCCGCGGCGAAGACCGACTACGCGAACGCCCGCCCGTACTACGAGCACATCGAGAGCGACGTCGACGGCTTCGTCAAGAAGGGCTACAAGGCGACCGACAACGCCGGCAACCTCGACTACCTCATCGACATGCGCGCCTCGAACCTCGACGACGCCGTGGGCTGGAGCGGCTTCCACGCCGTCGAGAAGGACCTCTTTCCAGGCGGGCGAGATCACCGCCTCGACGAAGAAGACCGCGGCAGCGCTGACCGAGAACGTCCGGCTCCTCGCGAAGCTCGTGCCGACGCTCGACTACAAGCCCGAGGACCTCGCCAACGGCGCCGCAGGCCTGCTCGAGGAGGTCCAGTCGAACAAGATCACGGGTGAGGAGGAGGCGTACAGCCACATCGACCTCGTCGACCTCGCCGCGAACGTCGAGGGCGCCCGTCAGGCCTTCGCGTACCTCAAGCCGGGGCTGACGAAGAGCGACCCGACGCTGACGCAGCAGATCGCGAAGCAGTTCGACGCCACCAACTCGCTCATGGACAGCTACCGCGACGCGGACGGCCTCGGCGGGTTCAAGCCCTGGGACGAGTCCCTGCGGCGCTCCGACGCCAACGCGATCTCGCAGCAGGTCCAGGCGCTGCAGGACCCGCTGTCGCGCCTCGCGGAGAAGGTCGCCACCGCGTGACGACCGAGCACGAGCAGCACCCGGCGGACCCCGACCGGGCGACGGCGCAGCACCCGGCGGACCCCGACCGGGCGACGGCGCAGCACCCGTCGGGGTTCTCCCGCCGCGGTCTCCTCGGCGCCGGCCTGGCCGCCGCTGGAGCCGGGGTCGGCGCGGCCGTCGGCATCGCCGGCGCGGCCGCCGCGACCGGGGTGAACCCCCTCGTCGCCGCCACGAACGGCGACGAGTCGCTCGACCTCTCGCAGCAGCACCCCTTCTACGCAACGGCCGCCGGCCAGCCGCAGGGCGGCATCCGGACCGTCCCGCAGCGCCACTGCGTCTTCATGACCTTCGACCTGTCGACGTCGGTCGCGACGGACCTGCAGGTGCTGCTCGCCCGGTGGTCGGCCGCGATCGCCCAGCTGCAGGCGGGCAAGACCGTCGGCAGCGTCGAGCCGGCGCACGGCAACGGCGTCGGCGCCGACACCGGCGAGGCCCTCGACCTCGGGCCGGCGTCGCTCACCGTCACGGTCGGCCTCGGACCGGGCGTGTTCGACGAGCGCTTCGGGTTGGCCGACAAGCGTCCGGCGCACCTCGCCGCGATCCCGACCCTGCCGAGCGACAACCTCGACGAGCAACTGACCGGCGGGGACCTCTCCCTGCAGGCCTGCGCGGACGACCCCCAAGTGGCCTACCACGCGGTCCGGGACCTCGCCCGCATGGCCCGCGGCACCGCGACCGTACGCTGGACGGTGCTCGGGTTCGGCCGTGCCTCCGCTGGCCCGTCGCAGTCGACCCCGCGGAACCTCATGGGGTTCAAGGACGGCACCCGGAACGTCACCACGGACGACGAGTTCGACCGCTTCGTGTGGGTCGACCAGCCCGGGGACGGCGCGGCGTGGATGCGCGGCGGTACCTACCAGGTCGTCCGGAAGATCCGGATGAACCTCGAGACGTGGGACGCCGACGTGGTCAGCGACCAGCAGCGGGTGTTCGGTCGGACCAAGATCGACGGGGCACCGCTCTCCGGCGGATCGGAGCACACGACGCCGGACTTCCACGCGGCGCACGGTGACGGGACGACGAAGATCGACGCCCGGTCGCACATCGCCCTCGCGGCGCACGAAGCCAACGGCGGCGTGAAGATCCTCCGCCGCGGGTACAACTACACGGACGGCCTGAACCAGTACGGCCAGCTCGACGCCGGGCTGCTGTTCGCCGCGTTCATGAACGACCCGGAGCACTTCGAGCGGCTCCAGCGGAAGCTCGGGGCCTCGGACCGGCTGAACGAGTACGTCTCGCACATCGGCTCGGCGGTCTTCGCGGTCCCACCGGCCCCGCGCAAGGGGTCGTACATCGCCGAGCAGCTCTTCCGCTGACCTGCGGCGGGCGCTGACCTGCGCGGGCGCTGACCAGAGGCTCGCGCGGACCGGCGGCTCGCGCTGACCAGTGTCGACGGACCG
>NZ_BACW01000542.1:0-22312 GCF_000333315.1 Curtobacterium sp. B8 | reverse complement strand
ACGTCACCGGGCAGGCCCGCGGCACCGAGGTCTGGCTGCCGACGTCGGGCGGCCTGTACGACGCCGACTCCTGCTTCGTCGTGCGGGCCACCGCGGCGAACCAGGGCAAGGCCGTCCCCACCGACGCCGGCACCCGGTCGGCCCAGGGCGCGGACCAGGTCTGCCTCGGCGATGCGGGCTGAGCCGGGGCGCCCGCGCGTCCGGGCCGGGTCCGTCGCGGCCACCGCGCTCGCCGCGGCCACCGCGCTCGCCGCGGCCCTTGCCCTGACCGGCTGCTCCGGCGCCGACCCCGCGGACGTCGCGGTCACCCCGACCGCCACCGGGTTCGGCGGGCAGGCACCCGTCGACGGCAGCCGCAACGGCATCGAGACGGTCGACGGGCCCACCGCCCTGCGGGACGTCCTCCGCGCCGTGCGGTCCCGGTCCGTCGTCGCGACCGGGACCGTCACCGAGCTCGTCCCGGATCCTGCAGCAGGCAACGGCACGGCGGCCCGGGAGGGCAGCGGCGACACCGTGCCAGGTCGGACGATCCGGTTCGCCTACCGCGGCGTGCCGGACGACTCCTCGCTCCGGCTCACCGTCGGCGACGTCACGCTCGATGCCCGCCGACGGGGCGACGAGGTCTGGGTCCGCGGCAACCGGGCCTTCGCCGAGCGGACCGGCCTCGACGACGCCACGACCGGCCGGGTGTGCGTCGCCGCGGGCTCGTCCGCGCTCCGGACCTTCGCGCCGTTCACCACCCCGGAGGACCTGCTCCAGGCACTGCTCGGCGCCGACGCGGACGTCACGCTCCACCCCGGGGCCGTGACCGGATCGGGGAAGGCCGCGCGGGCGCAGGTCGTCGTCGCGAGCGGGTCGTCCCCGGTCGGGTCGCTCGAGGTGTCGGCGGTGGGGCAGCCGCTGCCGTACTCGCTCCGGGCTGCCGACGGCACGGGGACGGTGTCACTGTCCTTCTCGTCGTGGGGTGCGGACCTCGGGCTCGCGGACCCGGACGACGTCGTCGACGACTGCTGAGACCGGCGGCCGGGCGGCGCGGCCGACGGCGTCGGCTCCGTCGTGCTGCCCACCCGTCGTGCGGGTGCGCAGAACGCCCTGCACGTGCTCAGGCCCCGGCGCGCCGTGCCCGGTGCGCCCGCACCTTCGCCCGGTTCCCGCAGCGCTGCATCGAGCACCACCGGCGGGTGCCGCCACGCGACGAGTCGTAGAACACGAGCCCGCAGTCGGCGGCCGAGCAGCGGCTCAGGCGCGTCGGCCGTCCGTCGGCCTCGGCGTCGTCGAACCCGACCTCGGTGAACAGGGCCACGGCGTCCCGCGCCACGCTGGACAGCGCCTGCGCCAGCCGCACGCGGTTCGCCCCGGCCCGACGACGACCGCCGGGCAGGCTCGGCGGCACGTCCGGCAGCGCGGCGAAGAGGTTGACGGTGTCGATGTCGTCCGGCGCCGGACGGGTCCGACCGGTCCCGGCGCGGAGGCCCGCGGCGACCGCGGTCCGTTCGGCTGGCGTCGTCGCGGGGGCCGGGGCGGCGGCGACGGCGAGCCGGGCGATGGCCGCCCGGAGCGCCCGGGCGTCCTGCAGCTCCCTCGACGTCGCGCCGACGTCGATCGGCTCGGTGTGGTCGCTCAGCCACTCGTCGAGGTCGGCCGGCGTCGCGAGGAGCTCACCGAGCTGGGCCCGGGATCGGTGGCCGTCGGGGTCGTCGGCGAACCCGCCGGTGTGTGCGAAGTCGAGGGCGATCCGGCCGGCGTCGAAGAACCAGGAGGATCCGGCGTCCGTGCGGATGTGCTGCCCCGTGTGCATCCGCCCAGGCTAACGGGTTACGACCGCGGCACCAGCGGGTGCTCCGGTCGTCGGAGGACGGTTCAGCGGCCCGCGGGCGTCGCCGTCCGCCGCTGCCAGGCGATCACGTTGCGGGCGTCGAAGCGCCGGGAGCACTTCGCGCAGGCCAGTGGCCGCGTCGGCGTGCGGTAGCGCACGTGCTCGTGCCCGGCGGGACACGTCCCCACCCACGGCGCGAGCTCGGCGGCGACCGGGCCGTCGTACAGCCGCGACCCCGTGTAGCCGATCGCGGCCGCCGTCCGCCGCCAGGTGGGACCGTGCGCCGCGCGGGCACCCGCCAACGCGTGCGCGATCTCGTGGAGCAGCACCTGGTCCGCGTCGTCGTCCGAGAACCGTGCGGCGAGGTGGCGGCTCACCGTGATGCGCCGCTTCGTGAAGTCGCACTGCCCCGCGCGGGTCTTGGCGTGGTCGAAGGCGAACGACCACGAGGCATCGAGGTGCTGCGCCATCAGGACGGCGGCACGGTCGCGGACCTCGTCGAGCCGCCCCGTCATCGCTCGGGACGCGGGTCTGCCTGGCCCTTCCGCGCGGCGCGGGCCGCGATCCGGCCCCAGATGTCGTCGGCCTCGGTGCGAGCCGCGTCCGGGGCGCCGAGCACGCGGCGTCGGACCGGCGGCTCGGTGTCCGCCACCGACGGTTCCGGCCGGGAGGCCCGTGGTGCCGCCTCGACGTCGTCCTCCGCCCGGCGGGCGGCGACGTCACGGGCCGTCCGCGGCTTCTCGGGCTGCGCGTCGGCCGTCGAGATGGACGCGCGCATCGCGGCCTCGACCGCGGTGCGGAGCGCGTCGGTGCGCTCCGAGGGGGCGCCGGCCTGGCGGAAGGCCTGGTACGCCCGGGACAGTGCCGAACGGGCCTCCTCGTAGCGACCGCTCTCGAACAGCGACCAGCCCTCGAGCTCGGCGGCGGCGCCCTCGAGCTCCGGCCACTCCTCGGTGCGGGCGGTGTCGCGGGCGAGCGCGGCCTCGGTGGCGGCGCGCTCGTGCCGTCCGAGGTCGTGCAGCACGTGGGCGCGACGGATGCGTGCGGCGACCTTGTCCTGGCGCTCGCCGGTGAACATCGTCAGGCGGAACACCTCCTCCGCGACCACGAGGGACTCGTCGAGCCGACCGAGCAGGCGGAGGAGCTCGGCACGCTCGGCGAGGGCCTCGGTGCTCCGGCTCTGCCCGAGGTCACGGAGGCGCTGCTGCACGGCCTCGGCGTCGACGGCGGGTCGGAGGCTGATCGGCGCGAACGTCGAGCCCGGGCTGACGCCGGCGGTCGCGGGCGCGACGTGACGGCCGTCACGGGCGCGGTCGGTCCGGTCGTGCGGCTGGCGGTCTTCGGGCGGGAGGGACATCGGTTCGAGGGTAACCGCGCCCTGCCGAGAGCGGGCGGTGCCACGCGCACGGGGGGCACGTACCCGCAGGACGGCCCGCCGTGCCGGAGCACGACGGGCCGTCGAAAGGAGGCGCCTCGATGTCAGAGCTGCGTCGAGAACGCCACGCCCAGCACGATGTAGAGCACGATCGGCGACACCACGGCGATGATCAGCGCGACGACGCCGAACGCGCGGCCACGCTTCGTGACGATCGCGATGATGCCCTGGATGATCGCCCAGATCCCGAGGAGCGTTCCGACGATGGCGGCGACGCCCGCACCGCCACCGCTCGCCAGCAACGCGGGGTTGTCCATCATCTGCCGCTCGAGCTGCTGCTGCCCGGACTGCGTCGCGCCGGAGCCGTTGAGCAGCGTGTCGCGGAGACCGGAGTCGCTGCCGAACGCGTTGCCCAGCACGGCTCCGGCGATCACGGCGAGCGCCAGGGCGAGGAGCGCGACGATGAACGCCACGACACCGACGGTCTTCTTCTTCCGCGCCGGCTCCGGCGACTGCCAAGCCGGGGCGCCGTGGTCCGGGCCGACGCCGTACTGCTGCTGGTGCCGGCCGTCGTTCCACACCGGCGCTCCGGCACGGTCGTCACGACGGTCGTGCTCACCCTGCCCGTACTGCTGCTGGCCGTACTGCTGCTGCCCGTACTGCTGCTGCCCGTACTGCGGGGCCGAGTCGCCGTCCTGCGGGGTCTGCTCGCCGTACCGGGGCGCGCCGTCGCGGTCGCCGTACTGCTCGCCGTACTGCGGGGTGGACGCCGGCTCGGCGCGCTCGCCGTAGCGCGGCTGGCCGTCGGTCGGCCGGTCCTCGTTGCTCCGGTCGTCGTTCGTCATGGCGTGCGGTCCCTTCGCTCGGTCGTGCCCTGCACGGTCGTTCAGCCCATCCTGCCCGCCCGGCCCTCCGAGCGCGCGACGACGCCACCGGGGCCGGCGTCCGGCGGCTCGTTGCAGATGCAAGCAGCGACGGAGTCGTCGTCGCACGACGACGACTCCGTCGTTCTCCAGCGGCGTCGTTCCTTGCACGTGCAAGCAACGACCGCGCCGCTGTCGGACGACGACGGCGTGGTCGTTCCGCAGCGACGCCGCCCCCCGCCGTCACCCGCCGAACACGCTCCGGTTCGGCTCCGGCGACGCCACCGCCGTCTGGTCGGTGACGATCGGCGCACCGGCGACGAACGCCCGCAGCTCGGCCCCGTGCACGACCTTCGCCGGCATCGGGTCGGAGGTGTACCGCCGCGGCATGTCCGCCACGGGCAGGTCGGTGGGCGAGCCGAGCAGCACGATGTTCCCGAACCGCCGGCCCTTGAGCATCCCGGTGTCCGCGACCGCCGCCACCGAGGGCAGCACCGACTGCAGCGTCGACGCCTGACCCCGAGCGAACGCGAGCCCTGCGCCGTCCGCCACGTTCACCGCGACGATCCCGGTCGGGGAGAGGAACTCGGCCACCGACCGGTAGAACTCGACGCTCGTCACGTGCGCCGGGATCTGCGAGCCGCCGAACACGTCGACCACCACGAGGTCGACCGTGCCGCGCAGACCGTTCGGCAGCTTGCCGAGGACCTCGCGGGCGTCGCCGTACCGCACCCGGATCGACGCGCCGCGGGGGAACGGCAGGACGGCCCGCACCTGGTCGACGAGGTCCCGTTCGAGCTCGACCACCTGCTGGCGCGACCCCGGCCGGGTCACCGCGACGTACCGCGGCAGCGTGAGTGCCCCCGCCCCGAGGTGCAGCGCCGTGATCGGCCCCGGCGGCAGCAGGTCGATCGCGTGCCCGATCCGCCGGATGTACTCGAACGCGAGGTGCGTCGGGTCCTCGAGGTCGACGTGCGACTGCGGGGTCCCGTCGACCACCAGCGTGTACGACCCCGGCCGGTGCCGGTCCGGCTCCACGACCGCGTAGCCCGCACCGATCCGGAACCCGTCGAACGCATCAGCCATGCCCCAATCGAACACCACCCGGGATCACCACCCGCACCCCCACCCCTGGTCGGTGTGCCCGCCGACCCCCGCGAACGAGGCTGGGAGCACCCCGACGGGAACCCCCGCCGGCCCCGGCGGCACCCCCCCGTCGGCACCTCGACCGGAAGGCCCGCACCATGTCCGCCCACCTCGTCGTCAACGTCCTCCTCGGCCTCGCGCTGGTCGTCTTCCTGGCGTACCGGCAGGCCACCTGGCAGTACCTCGACCCGGCCCGCATCTGGCGGACGCCGCTCGTCATGGGTGTGGTCGGGGTCGTCGTGCTCGCGAACAGCGGCGTCACGGTCACCACGACCGACGTGGTGTTCCTCGCGATCGAGGCCCTCGTCACGATCGCGGTCGGTCTGACCACGGGCAGCATCACACGCTTCCGGACCGTGTCGACGCCGGACAGCAAGGGCCGCACGCTCCAGTCCCGCACCGGATGGGCCGGGGCTGCGCTCTGGATCGTCCTCATCGTGGTGCGGATCGGGCTCGACGTCGTCGGCGGGCACCTCGGCGCCCACCTGCTCACCGCCACCGGGACGATCCTGCTCGTCCTCGCGCTGAACCGGGCAGCCCGCGCCGTCGTCGTCGACCAGCGCATCCCCCGCGGCACGCGCCGGGCCAGCGGCATGATGGTCCGGTGACCACGACCGCCGACCCCGAGCGGACCGACCTCCCCCGCGGTGACGAGGGCGGACGGTCCCGTTCGGGCGCGGCCCGGGCGCTGAACGCCCTCGGGGTCGTCGTGGTCGGCTTCTGGTTCGTCCGGAACGGCCTCGGCCTGCACCACCCGGCGTGGGTCTGGGCCGTCGGCGGCGTCGCCCTCGCCGCCTGGGTCGTCCGCGAGGTCACCCGGTCCGTGGTCGTGGTCCGCGCCGCCGCCGGCGTGATGATCGTCGCCGGGTCGCTCGTGGTCGTGCCCACCGACGCGCTCATGGTCGTCCCGGTCGTCGTCGGTGTGGTGCTCCTCGGGGCCAGCACGGCGCTGCCGGTCTGGGTCGGTGGGGTCGCGGCACTCGTGGGCATGGCGATCGTCGCCGGGTCCGCGGCGGTCCTCGGTGCCTCCGTGCAGTTCGTCCTCGGTGCGAGCGCCGGTCTCCTCCTCGGTGTCCTCGTCGGCTTCGGTCGGCGGCAGCTCCGGGTCACCGAGCAGCGGTCGCGCGAGGTGCTGCAGGAGCAGCAGCGTGCGGCGCTCCTGGCGGACCGGTCGCGCGCGGCACGGGACGTCCACGACGTCCTCGCGCACTCGCTCGGTGGGCTCGTGCTCCAGCTCGACGCGGTCGAGGCCCTCCTCGAGGCAGGGCGCGTCGACGAGGCCGCACGCCGCGCGGGGGAGGCCCGGACCCTCGCCGCCGACGGCCTGGCCGAGGCCCGCCGGGCCGTGCGCGCGCTGCGCGACGACACGGTCCCGACGACCGACGCCGACGCGACGGACACGACCCGCGCCTCCCGGCTGTCGGCCCTGCTCGACGACCACCGGTCCTTCGGCGGCTCCGTCACGGCGCACGGCACCGAGGCGCTCGACGAGCTCGACGCGGCGCACCGCGCCGCGGTGGTCCAGATCGCCCGGGAGGCACTCAGCAACGCCCGCAGGCACGCCCCCGGCCGCCCCGTGGCCCTCGAGGTCGTCCGGGACGGCTCCGCCGTGTCCGTCACGATCGCGAACCCGCTCGGCTCGGACGGCCACGGCATCACCGGGATGCGCGAGCGCGCCGCCGAGCTCGGCGACGGCTCGACCGTGGAGGCCGGGGTCCGCGACGGCGCGTTCGTCGTGGTGGTGCACCTCCCGGCAGCGGTCCCGCCGGAGGGACGGCCGTGACGATCCGCGTCCTCGTCGTCGACGACCAGGCGATCGTCCGCGACGGCCTGGTGACGGTGCTGTCGCTGGTGCCGGACCTCGAGGTCGTCGGAGAGGCCGCCGATGGGGCCGAAGCCGTGGCGGCGGTGGAGCGTGAGCGGCCGGACGTCGTCCTGATGGACCTGCGGATGCCGGGCGTCGACGGGCCCACCGCGACCGCCAGGATCGTCGCCGGCCACCCGGAGGTCGGCGTCCTCGTGCTGACCACCTTCGCGGACGACGACTCGATCGTGACGGCGCTGCGGGCCGGTGCGCGCGGGTACCTCACGAAGGACGCGGGGCGGACGGAGATCGCGACGGCGATCCGGGCGGTCGCGTCCGGCCAGGCGACCTTCGACGCCTCGGTCGGGGCGCGGCTCGTCGCCCGGCTCGCCGGGGCACCCGCCGCCGATCCCGCGCTGGCGACGGCCGCGGACGTGCGGGCCCGGTTCCCGCAGCTCACCCCGCGCGAAGCGGACGTCCTCGAGCGGATCGCCGCGGGACGCACGAACCCGGAGATCGCGGCGGAGCTCTTCCTGACCGTGCCGACCGTGAAGTCCTACGTGAACCAGGTGTTCGCGAAGCTCGGGGTCCGCAGCCGTGCGGAGGCCGTGGCGCTCGTCCTCCGCTGACCCGCGCCACCCCGCCCGCACGCGGCTCCCGCGTCAGCGACGTTGACCGCGCGCTCGTGGACCGCCCAGGCGGCGCCAAGGGACGTCACGTACCGTTCACGCAGTCGTCACCCGGACCGTGTCGATGCAGGCGGCCCCACACCGCCCGCGTCCACCCTCCGCCGTGACCGCGACGCGCCCGCCCGCGCCCCCGGTGCTGCGCCCGCCGTCGCCGGTGCACCGATGCGCCGCCGTCCGGCGTGCCCCGCTCGCCCGGGCCACCCGACCGCATGCGCAGCGCGCGCCCACGTGCCAGCAGGAGACCGACATGACCGACACCCTGAGCGTCCCGACGTTCCGACTCGCCACCGCGACCCGTCCCGCGGTGCCGCACCGGGCCTCCCGGCGGGGTCTCGACGACCACGGGCTCGCACCCGCGTGGATGCGCGCGGTCGGCGCGGTCCTGCTGCTCGGCGGGCTCGCGCTCTCCGCCGCCGTCCTCGGCTGGCCCGGCGACGCACCGGAGGCTTCGCTGCTCGTCCCCGGGCTGGTCGGCGTGGTCGCCGGGTTCCTGCTCCTCGTCGCGCGCACGGGCCTCACGGTGACCGACGAGCACGTGACGGTGCGCTTCCGACCGCTCCCGCCCCGCCGGATCGCCCGCCGGCGGATCGCGGACGTGCGCCTGGTCGAGGCGGACGCGTCGACGTACGGCGGGATCGGACTGCGGCGTGCGCGGGGCGTCCGCGCCCTGCTCCTCACCCCGGGCACCGGCGTCGAGATCACCGACGACCGCGGCCGTGTCACGTTCGTCCGGACGGCCCGTCCTGAAGCGGCGTACCGCGCGCTGGCCGCCTGAACCGCACCGAGCGGAGCGGGAATGCCGGGCTGGTCCGGCACCTTATACACGCCAGTGTCAAAGAAGGTCAAGCCAGGACTGGACACCGGGGGACAAGCCGACCTATGATGACAGTTCGCGCTCCCTGGCTCGTCGTGTCGTCATATTGCGGTCGACCGTTGGTTCACACCGAACCCGCCTGGTGACGCCGGGTCCGTATATGGCGGCGGGCCCCGCTCACTCCGATCATCGCACAGGTCGCATCCGTCGGATGCGCACCGTTCTCCGTGTGTTGGTCACCAGGTCGCGCTGAAGCGTCAATCCACCCACCTACGTGCTGCTCGTCAGTACCGGCCCGACGGGGCCTACCGGAGGTCACACCCTTGGCTGCTGCGCCCAACGCATCCACCAACCCCAAGAACGGTCGCAACCACTCGCGACTCTCGTTCGCCAAGATCACGGACACCCTCACGGTTCCGGATCTGCTCGCCCTCCAGACGGAGAGCTTCGACTGGCTCGTCGGCAACGACGTGTGGAAGGCCCGCCTCGCGGAGGGGCAGGAGCAGGGTCGCACCGACCTCGCGCTGCACTCCGGGCTCGAGGAGATCTTCGAGGAGATCTCCCCGATCGAGGACCTCGGCGAGACCATGCAGCTCGGCTTCACGTCGCCCGAGCTCGAGGACCCGAAGTACTCGATCGACGAGTGCAAGGAGCGTGGCAAGACCTACGCCGCGCCGCTCTACGTCAACGCCGAGTTCATGAACCACATGACCGGTGAGATCAAGACGCAGACCGTGTTCATGGGCGACTTCCCGCTCATGACCGAACGCGGCACGTTCATCATCAACGGCACCGAGCGCGTCGTCGTCTCGCAGCTCGTCCGCTCGCCGGGCGTGTACTTCGAGCGCGCGCAGGAGAAGACCTCCGACAAGGACATCTACTCCGCCCGCGTCATCCCGTCGCGCGGTGCCTGGCTCGAGTTCGAGATCGACAAGCGCGACCAGGTGGGCGTGCGCATCGACCGCAAGCGCAAGCAGTCCGTCACGGTCTTCCTCAAGGCCCTCGGTCTGACCAGCGAGGAGATCCTCGACGAGTTCAAGGGCTTCGCCTCGATCGAGTCGACCCTCGAGAAGGACGCCATCCTCACCAAGGAAGAGGCGCTCAAGGACATCTACCGCAAGCTCCGTCCGGGCGAGCAGGTGGCGGCCGAGGCGGCGCGTGCGCTCCTCGACAACTTCTACTTCAACCCGAAGCGCTACGACCTGGCGAAGGTGGGCCGCTACAAGCTCAACCGCAAGCTCGGCATGGACGCGCCGCTGAGCGACTCGGTGCTGACCGTGCAGGACATCGTCGCGACGATCAAGTACCTCGTGTCGCTGCACGCCGAGCGCACCACCATCGACGGCGTCCGCGACGGCGAGCCCGTCCAGCTCCGCCTCGACGTGGACGACATCGACCACTTCGGCAACCGTCGCATCCGCGCCGTCGGCGAGCTCATCCAGAACCAGGTCCGCACCGGCCTGTCCCGCATGGAGCGCGTCGTCCGCGAGCGCATGACCACGCAGGACATCGAGGCGATCACCCCGCAGACCCTGATCAACGTGCGCCCCGTCGTCGCCGCGATCAAGGAGTTCTTCGGGACGTCGCAGCTGTCGCAGTTCATGGACCAGAACAACCCGCTCGCGGGCCTGACGCACAAGCGTCGTCTCTCGGCCCTCGGCCCGGGCGGTCTGTCCCGTGAGCGTGCCGGCGTCGAGGTCCGTGACGTCCACCCGTCGCACTACGGCCGCATGTGCCCGATCGAGACCCCGGAAGGCCCGAACATCGGCCTGATCGGTTCGCTCGCGTCGTTCGGTCGGATCAACTCCTTCGGCTTCATCGAGACCCCGTACCGTCGCGTCGTCGACGGCCAGGTCACGACGCAGATCGACTACCTGACCGCATCGGAAGAGGACGACTTCGTCGTCGCCCAGGCCAACGCGCCGCTGACCGACTCCTTCCACTTCCAGGACGACAAGGTGCTCGTCCGGAAGAAGGGCGGCGAGGTCGAGCTCGTCGGCAAGGACGAGGTCGACTACATGGACGTCTCCCCGCGCCAGATGGTGTCGGTCGCGACGTCGCTCATCCCGTTCCTCGAGCACGACGACGCGAACCGCGCCCTCATGGGTGCGAACATGCAGCGCCAGGCCGTGCCGCTCCTCCGTTCCGAGTCGCCGCTCGTCGGCACCGGCATGGAGGGCTACACCGCCATCGACGCCGGTGACGTCGTCACCGCCGACAAGGCCGGTGTGGTCTCCGAGGTCTCGGCCGACGCCGTGACCCTGCAGCTCGACGAGGGCGGCACGCAGACCTACTACCTGCGCAAGTTCGACCGCTCGAACCAGGGCACGAGCTACAACCACCGCGTCATCGTCTCCGCCGGCGAGCGCGTGGAGCAGGGCGAGGTCATCGCCGACGGTCCCGCGACGGAGAACGGCGAGCTCGCGCTCGGCAAGAACCTCCTCGTCGCGTTCATGCCGTGGGAGGGCTACAACTACGAGGACGCGATGATCCTGTCGCAGAACCTCGTGAAGGACGACACGCTCTCCTCGATCCACATCGAGGAGTACGAGGTCGACGCCCGCGACACGAAGCTCGGCAAGGAGGAGATCACCCGCGACCTCCCGAACGTCAGCCCGGACCTCCTGGCCGACCTCGACGAGCGCGGCATCATCCGCATCGGCGCCGAGGTCCGCCCCGGCGACATCCTGGTCGGCAAGGTCACCCCGAAGGGCGAGACCGAGCTCTCCGCCGAGGAGCGCCTGCTCCGCGCGATCTTCAACGAGAAGTCGCGCGAGGTGCGCGACACCTCGCTGAAGGTGCCCCACGGTGAAGAGGGCACGATCATCGGCGTCAAGGTGTTCGACGCGCAGGACGGCGACGACGAGCTCGGCTCGGGCGTCAACCAGCGCGTGGTCGTCTACATCGCCCAGAAGCGCAAGATCACCGCGGGCGACAAGCTCGCCGGTCGTCACGGCAACAAGGGCGTCATCTCGACGATCCTGCCGGTCGAGGACATGCCGTTCCTCGCGGACGGCACCCCGGTCGACATCGTGCTCAACCCGCTCGGCGTCCCCGGCCGCATGAACTTCGGCCAGGTCCTCGAGATCCACCTCGGGTGGCTCGCGAAGCAGGGCTGGAACGTCGAGGGCATCCAGGAGTGGGCCGAGGCCCTCCCCGAGGCCGCCCGCCACGCGGAGCCCGGCACGAAGGTCGCCACCCCGGTGTTCGACGGCGCGTACGAGCGTGAGATCGAGGGCCTCCTCGACAACACCCTCCCGAACCGCGACGGCGAGCGTCTGATCGGCTCCTCCGGCAAGGCGCAGCTCTTCGACGGCCGCTCCGGCGAGCCGTTCCCGGAGCCCGTGTCGGTCGGCTACATGTACATCCTCAAGCTGCACCACCTGGTCGACGACAAGATCCACGCGCGCTCGACGGGTCCGTACTCGATGATCACGCAGCAGCCGCTGGGTGGGAAGGCGCAGTTCGGTGGACAGCGCTTCGGTGAGATGGAGGTGTGGGCGCTCGAGGCGTACGGCGCCGCCTACGCGCTCCAGGAGCTCCTGACGATCAAGTCCGACGACATCCTCGGCCGCGTGAAGGTCTACGAGGCGATCGTCAAGGGCGAGAACATCCAGGAGCCCGGCATCCCGGAGTCGTTCAAGGTCCTCATGAAGGAGATGCAGTCGCTCTGCCTGAACGTCGAGGTCCTCTCGGCCGACGGCCAGGCGGTCAGCCTCCGCGACACGGACGACGAGGTCTTCCGTGCCGCCGAAGAGCTCGGCATCAACATCTCCTCGCGGTTCGAGTCGTCGTCCGTCGACGACATCTGATCCCGCCCGTACTCGTAACGAATCCAGCTAGAGAGAAGAACATTGCTCGAAGCAACTTCATTTGACGCACTGCGGATCGGTCTCGCCACGGCCGAGGACATCCGCCAGTGGTCGTACGGCGAGGTCAAGAAGCCGGAGACCATCAACTACCGCACCCTCAAGCCCGAGAAGGACGGTCTGTTCGGCGAGCAGATCTTCGGTCCGTCCCGCGACTGGGAGTGCGCCTGCGGCAAGTACAAGCGCGTCCGGTTCAAGGGCATCGTCTGCGAGCGCTGCGGCGTCGAGGTCACCAAGTCCTCGGTCCGCCGTGAGCGCATGGGCCACATCGAGCTCGCCGCGCCCGTCACGCACATCTGGTACTTCAAGGGCGTCCCGTCGCGCCTCGGGTACCTCCTCGACATGGCGCCGAAGGACCTCGAGAAGGTCATCTACTTCGCGGCGTACATGATCATCGACATCGATGAAGAGGGCCGTCACGCCGACCTCCCGGGTCTCGAGAACGAGATGCGTCTCGAGATCAAGACCCTCGAGGGCCAGCGCGACTCGATCATCGCCGACCGCCTCAAGAAGCTCGAGGACGACCTCGCAGCGCTCGAGGAGGAGGGCGCCAAGGCCGACGTCAAGCGCCGCACGAAGGACACCGCCGAGAAGGAGATGTCCCAGGTCCGCAAGTCGTTCGACGAGGACATCACCCGCCTCGAGCGCGTGTGGGAGGACTTCCGCAACCTCAAGGTGGGCGACCTCAAGCCCGAGGACGCCGTCTTCCACGAGCTGCAGGACCGCTTCGGCATCTACTTCGACGCCTACATGGGCGCCGAGGCGATCAAGCTCCGTCTCGAGGCGTTCGACCTGGCCGCCGAGGCCGAGTCGCTGCGCCTGCAGATCGCTGAGGGCAAGGGCCAGAAGAAGATCCGCGCGATCAAGCGTCTGCGCGTGGTCTCCTCCTTCCTCGCCACCGGCAACTCGCCGGCCGCGATGGTGCTCGGCGTCGTGCCGGTCATCCCGCCGGAGCTCCGCCCGATGGTGCAGCTCGACGGTGGCCGCTTCGCCACGAGTGACCTCAACGACCTCTACCGTCGTGTGATCAACCGCAACAACCGTCTCCGCCGCCTGCTCGACCTCGGTGCCCCCGAGATCATCGTGAACAACGAGAAGCGCATGCTGCAGGAGGCCGTCGACGCGCTGTTCGACAACGGTCGTCGTGGTCGTCCGGTCACGGGTACCGGCAACCGCGCCCTGAAGTCCCTGAGCGACATGCTCAAGGGAAAGCAGGGTCGTTTCCGCCAGAACCTGCTCGGCAAGCGCGTCGACTACTCGGGCCGTTCGGTCATCATCGTCGGCCCGCAGCTCAAGCTCCACCAGTGCGGTCTGCCGAAGCAGATGGCGCTCGAGCTGTTCAAGCCGTTCGTCATCAAGCGCCTCATCGACCTGTCGCACGCGCAGAACATCAAGTCGGCCAAGCGCATGGTCGAGCGTTCGCGTCCGCAGGTGTGGGACGTGCTCGAGGAGATCATCCGCGAGCGCCCCGTGCTGCTGAACCGTGCGCCGACGCTGCACCGTCTGGGCATCCAGGCGTTCGAGCCGCAGCTCGTCGAGGGCAAGGCCATCCAGCTCCACCCGCTCGTGTGTGCTGCGTTCAACGCGGACTTCGACGGTGACCAGATGGCCGTGCACCTGCCGCTGTCGGTGGAGGCGCAGGCCGAGGCCCGCATCCTCATGCTCGCCTCGAACAACATCCTGAAGCCGTCCGACGGCCGTCCGGTGACCCTGCCCGCGCAGGACATGATCATCGGTCTGCACCACCTCACGACCGTCCGCGAGGGCGCCGTGGGCGAGGGCCGCGCGTTCTCCTCGGTCGCCGAGGCGATCCTCGCGAAGGACCAGGGCACGCTGCACCTCAACGCGCTCGTCAAGATCCGCATGTCCGACGTGTACTTCGCCGAGGGCGAGGCGCCGGAGGGCTACGTGCAGGGCGAGCCGGTGCTGCTCGAGACGACCCTGGGCCGTGCGCTCTTCAACGAGACCCTCCCGGCGAACTATCCGTTCGTCCAGAAGGTCACCGACAAGGGCGTGCTGTCCGCGATCGTCAACGACCTCGCGGAGCGCTACTCCAAGACCGAGACGGCCGCCGCGCTCGACCGGATCAAGGACGCCGGCTTCTACTGGGGCACCCGCTCCGGTGTGACCGTCGCGCTCTCCGACGTCGTGACGCCTCCTCGCAAGAAGGAGATCATCGCGGGCTACGAGGTCCAGGCCGCCAAGGTCCAGGGCGAGTTCGACAAGGGTCTGATCACCGACGCGGAGCGCCGCGCCGACCTGATCAAGATCTGGACCGAGGCCACGAACGAGATCGCGCAGGAGATGCGCGACAACTTCCCGGTCGACAACACCATCAACCGCATGGTCTCGTCGGGTGCTCGTGGTAACTGGCTGCAGGTGCGCAACATCGCCGGTATGCGTGGTCTGGTGAACAACCCGAAGGGTGAGATCATCGCCCGCCCGATCATCAACTCGTACCGCGAGGGCCTGACCGTGGCGGAGTACTTCATCGCCACGCACGGTGCCCGCAAGGGTCTGGCGGACACGGCTCTCCGTACCGCCGACTCGGGCTACCTGACCCGTCGTCTCGTCGACGTCTCGCAGGACGTCATCATCCGCGAGGACGACTGCGGCACGACCCGCGGCCTCGAGCTGCCGATCGCGACGAAGGCTGCCGACGGCTCCCTCGTCCGCGACCCGCGCGTCGAGAACACCGTGTACTCGCGCACCCTGGCCACCCCGGCCGTGGACGCGCAGGGCACGGTCGTCGCCGAGGCCGGCGAGGACGTCGGTGACGTGCTCCTCGAGAAGCTGCTCGCGGCCGGTGTCGAGAGCATCAAGGTGCGCTCGGTCCTGACCTGCGAGTCGGCCATCGGTGTCTGCGCGAAGTGCTACGGCCGTTCGCTCGCCACGGGCAACCTCGTCGACATCGGCGAGGCGGTCGGCATCATCGCCGCCCAGTCCATCGGTGAGCCCGGTACCCAGCTGACGATGCGTACCTTCCACACGGGTGGTTCGGCCTCGGCCGACGACATCACCCAGGGTCTGCCGCGTGTCACGGAGCTCTTCGAGGCGCGGACCCCCAAGGGTGCGTCCCCGATCGCCGAGGCCCCCGGCCGCGTCACGATCGAGGACACCGACAAGGGTCGTCGCATCATCCTCACGCCGGACAACGGCGACGAGCCGTTCATCTACCCGGTGCTCAAGCGTGCGACGCTCCTCATCGAGGACGGCCAGCACGTCGAGCTCGGCGAGCAGTTCATCGCCGGCACGGTCGACCCGAAGGAGGTCCTCCGGGTCAAGGGTGTGCGCGAGGTCCAGAAGCACCTCGTCAACGGTGTGCAGGACGTGTACGGCTCGCAGGGCGTGCCGATCCACGACAAGCACATCGAGGTCATCGTGCGCCAGATGCTCCGCAAGGTCACCGTCGTCGACCACGGCGACACCGACCTGCTCCCGGGCGAGCTCGTCGACCGTTCGCGGTACAACGAGCTCAACCGTGCGGCGCTGCAGGAGGGTCGCAAGACCGCTTCCGCTCGCCAGGAGGTCATGGGCATCACCAAGGCGTCCCTCGCGACCGAGTCGTGGCTGTCCGCCGCGTCCTTCCAGGAGACGACCCGCGTGCTCACGCAGGCCGCCATGGAGGGCAAGCAGGACCACCTCGTCGGCCTCAAGGAGAACGTCATCATCGGTAAGCTCATCCCCGCCGGGACGGGCCTCAGCCGGTACCGCGACGTGGACGTGAACGCGACCGAGGAAGCGAAGGCCGAGCGGTACCCCAACCGCATCTTCGCGGACGACTCGTCGTTCTCGGACGCCGACCTGAGCTTCGTCGACTTCGACAGCTTCTCGTCGGACGACTTCACGCCCGGGACGTACAACTGAGTCTGAAGTGACCCACGAAGGGCCCCGCATCCGTCAGGATGCGGGGCCCTTCGCCGTTGCGGGTCGCGTTCGCGACCACGCGCCGGCCTGGAGGCGCGGTGCGGGCCCGTCACGGGCCTCCAGGCCGGCAGGCGGTGCGGTGCCACCGCGTCAGGCGGTGCGACCCTTCTCGTCGACGAGCGAGTACAGGCTGAGGACGTTGCCGTCGGGGTCGCGCACGTCGAACCAGTTCGTGGCGCCGTCGATGCACTCCACCGGCCCGATGTCGATGCCGAGGGCCCCGATGCGGCTGTGCTGGGCGGTCACGTCGTCGACGCCGAAGCGGACCGTGACCGGGTTCTCCTCGGCGTGCTCGTCCTCGTAGAGCTGGATCCAGATGCCGCCGACCTCGTACTCGGCGACGCCGTCCTCCGGTTCGAGGTCCGGCTCGGTGCGCTCGAAGACCGCGCCGTACCAGAGGCAGGACGCCTCGATGTCGGTGACGGGCAGCCCCACGGTCACGCTCGTGATGTCCATGACTCATCATGTCCCGACGGGGGTGGCCGCGTCGAGGGTTTCCTGGCGTGCTGGCAGGCTGGGGACATGGCGACACTGCGCGAACGGATCACGGCCCCGGCCCACCTCGAGTCCCCGGTGCCGACCGGCGGTCTGACCTTCCGGGCGGCGACCCCTGACGACGTCGACGGCGTGCACGCGGTGGCGGTCGCAGCGGCCGCGGTCGACGACCCACGCAGCCGTCCCTCCACAGCCGACGTCGAGCGCACGTTGTCCACGGACGGGCTCGACGTCGCCCGCGACACCCTCGTCGGCGTCGATGCTGACGGGCATGTGCAGGCGTACGCGATCGTCGTCGACGTCCCGTCCCGGGTCACCGCGGCCAGGGCGGTGCTCGAGGGCGCGGTCCACCCGGGACTCCGCGGGCAGGGGATCGGCCGGCGGTTGTTCGCATGGCAGGTCGGCCGCGCGCGTCAGCGTCTTGCGGGGCTCGACGTCGACCTGCCCGCGAGCATCGACGCCGGCGGACCCGAGGGTGCGGCGGTCCTCCGGCTCGCCGCACGCTTCGGCTTCGAGCCGGTGCGCACCTGGATCGACATGGAGCGCGTGTTCGACGGGGGGAGCGGCACGGACGTGCCGGAACTCCCCGTGGGCCTGCACCTCCGGCCGGCCACCGACGCCGACATCGAGCCGTTGCGAACTGCCAAGAACGACGCGTTCCGCGACCACTGGGGTTCCCAGCCGATGGTCGCGTCCGACTGGCGTGGCTTCCTCACGTCGTCCAAGAGCCGGCTCGACCTGTCACGGATCGTCGTCGACGCCGCCGGGGTCGTGGTCGCCTTCGCGATCGTCGAGGTCGACCCGGCGACCTTCGACGCCCGCGGCCGCTCGTACGGGTACGTGCACTGGGTCGGCGTCGTGCGCGCTGTCCGCGGGAAGGGTCTGGCGCCGATCGTGCTGGACGCCGCCTGCGACGCCGTCCGCGCCGAGGGGCTGTCCGCCGCGGTGCTCCACGTGGACGCGGAGAACCCGAGCGGGGCGGGGCGGATCTACGAGCGGCTCGGCTTCGTCCCCGGCGAGGTGCACGTCACCGTCGCGGCGTCCCTCTGACGCGGGACAGCACGGGGCGCGTGCTCGGCCGACACCCTCACACTGGGGGCACCCGACCCCCCTCCGCCCCCTCCTTCTGGGACTTCGGCCTCCGATCCGGCCGACCGTAGCGTGGTCGAGCGTCGTTCCCCGCACGGCGCCGACCCTGACCCGCGCGCGACCAGAAGGAGGCTCGGAGCCGATGGCGACCCTGTCCGAGATCCTCATCCTCAACGGTGCCCTCCCGATCGAGCACCTCGACTCGATGACGGGCGACGAAGTCGTCGACGACCGGTCCATCCGGGCGCTCGTCGACCAGGGCATCGTGAGCGAGGCGCAGTACATCACCGCCCGGGCCGCCTCGAACAACTCCCGCACCGTGCCGCTGACCGACTACCCGGTCGACGGCACCGCGGTGTCCATGCTCCCCGCCGCTCTGTGCCGGCGCCACGGGGTGCTCGGCGTCGGCTTCGAAGGGGAGATCCTCGTGCTGGCGATGGTCAACCCGACGAACGTCCTCGCGATCGACGACGCACGCACCGCCTCCGGACGGAGCGTCAAGCCCCTGCAGGTCGAGGAGCGCGACCTCGCAGCCGCGCTCGACCGCTACCTGCGCGCCGACGACGAGCTGAACGACCTGACCTCCTCCCTCGAGGAGGAAGCCTCCGCCCAGGCGCAGCAGCAGGCCGACCTGACCGACGGGTCGCTCGACGACGTCCCGATCGTGCGCTTCGTCAACCTCCTGGTCTCCCAGGCGATCCAGGACCACGCCTCCGACATCCACATCGAGCCCGGCGAGCACGAGGTCCGGGTCCGGTACCGCATCGACGGCGTGCTGCACGAGATGGCCCCGGCGCCGAAGAACATCCATAACGGCGTCATCAGCCGCCTGAAGATCATGAGCGACATCGACATCGCCGAGCGACGCAAGCCGCAGGACGGCCGGATGTCGGTGCGGCACGGCGGTCGGCAGATCGACCTCCGCGTCGCCACGCTGCCGACCGTGTGGGGCGAGAAGGTCGTCATGCGGATCCTCGACAACACGAACACGTCGATGTCCCTGAAGGACCTCAACCTCCTCGAGCGGAACTTCCAGGCGTACCAGCGGTCCTACTCGAAGCCGTACGGCATGATCCTCGTCACGGGGCCGACCGGTTCGGGCAAGTCGACGACCCTCTACACGACCCTCAACGCCGTGGCACGCCCCGAGATCAACGTCATCACCGTCGAGGACCCGGTCGAGTACCGGATGGCCGGGATCAACCAGGTGCAGGTCAACCCCAAGGCGGGCCTCACGTTCGCCTCGGCGCTCCGCTCGATCCTCCGTTCCGACCCCGACGTGGTGCTGCTCGGCGAGATCCGCGACCACGAGACGGCGCAGATCGCGATCGAGGCCTCGCTGACCGGTCACCTCGTGCTCTCGACGCTGCACACCAACGACGCGCCGTCGGCCGTGACCCGCCTCACCGAGATGGACATCGAGCCGTTCCTCGTCGGGTCCGCGCTCGACTCCGTGGTCGCCCAGCGACTCGCCCGCCGACTCTGCGACCGCTGCAAGGCACCCGCGTTCTACGAGGCCGAGCAGTTGCACGCCCTCGGGTTCCTGCCCTCGGCGGACGCTCCGGTCCCGGAGTTCTCCGCGCCGATCGGGTGCGCCGTCTGCTCGAACACCGGCTACCGCGGCCGCATCGCGCTCCACGAGGTCATGACCGTGACCGAGGACATCGAACGCCTCGCCGTCGCCCGGGCATCGAGCGCTGAGATCAGCCGGGTCGCGCAGGAGCAGGGCATGCTCACCCTCCGCCAGGACGGGTGGGAGAAGGTCAAGCTCGGCCTGACGAGCGTCGACGAGATCCTGCGCGTGGTCGCGTAGTCCCGGGAGCACACCGATGACCGATTCCGTGTACGACATCACCCCCGCCGACGACGCGGTGGACGGCTGGCACCCCGGTGACCCCGGCAACGAGGTCGGGGGAGGCCGTCGCGCCGCCCGCCTCGCCGCCGCCGCTGCGTCCCAGCCGACGTCACCGGTCGTCGGTGGTCCGGTCACGCAGCCGCCAGCAGCGTCGCCGGTCTACGACCTGTCCGACGAAGCCGCTTGGGCAGCGCCCACCTCGGTCGCGCCCGCGCCCGCAGCGGCACCGACCTGGCCCGCGCCGACCGGTGACCCCGTCGCCGTCCCGGTGGCGCAGCCGCACGCCGCGCCCGCGACGCCGCCCGCAGCCGTCCCGCCGTCGACCGCGTCCTACGGGTACGCAGAGCAGCCGACCCAGCAGCTGCCGATCGTGTCCGGCGGGGTCCCCACGGGCCTCCCGGCCGGCGCCGCCGTCGGCGGTCGCGAGGAGATCAACTTCACCCGACACGCGCGCGAGGTCGCCGACCCCGACCTCGTCACCGCGCTCGCGCAGGTCGTCTACCAGGGCGCGTCCGACCTGCACGTCACCGCCGATGCACCGCCCACGGTGCGCGTCGACGGGTCGCTCCGACCCGCCGTGCCGGGAGGCCCGTGGTCGCGTGCCAAGGTCATCGCAGCACTCAAGACCATGCTCTCGCCCGAACAGGCCGGCCAGTTCGACCACGAGCAGGAACTCGACTTCGCGTACTCGCTCTCGCCCGAGTTCCGCTTCCGCGTGAACTTCTACCAGCAGCGCGGCAACTGGGGCGCCGCGTTCCGCATCATCCCGACCAAGATCAAGACCCTCAAGCAGCTCGGCATCCCCGAGTACGTCGGTGAGTTCGCGGCACTGCCGCGCGGACTCGTCCTCGTGACCGGCCCCACCGGCTCGGGAAGTCGACCACCCTCGCCGCCCTCATCGACCTCGTCAACGAGACCCGGGCCGACCACATCGTGACGGTCGAGGACCCGATCGAGTTCATGCACGACCACAAGAAGGCGATCATCAACCAGCGCGAGGTCGGCGCCGACACGCACTCCTTCGCCGCCGCGCTGAAGCACGTGCTCCGGCAGGACCCCGACGTCATCCTCATCGGCGAGCTCCGCGACCTCGAGACGATCTCCGTCGCCCTCACCGCCGCCGAGACCGGACACCTCGTCTTCGCCACCCTGCACACGCAGAGCGCACCGGGCACCATCGACCGCGTCATCGACGTCTTCCCGCCGCACCAGCAGGGGCAGATCCGGACGCAGCTCGCCTCCACCCTCGAGGGCGTCGTCTGCCAGACCCTCGTGCCGAAGGCGAACGGCGCCGGTCGTGTCGTCGCGACCGAGATCATGAAGACCACGCCGGCGATCGGGAACCTCATCCGCGAGGGCAAGACCTACCAGATCACCTCCGCCATGCAGGCGGGCCGTGACGCCGGCATGCACACCATGGACCAGGACCTCGCCGAACTCGTCAACGTCGGCACGATCACCCGCCGTGCGGCGATGGAGAAGGTCCACGACCACGACGGCTTCGACCGGCTCGTCCAGCGCGTCGAGTCCCCGTCCGACTCCTCCGCCGCCGCGATCGCCGCGTCGGAGATCGACTTCGGCGACAAGTACTCGGGAGGCCACTGATGTCGCTCGCCTTCGACTACCGCGGCCGAGACGGCAGCGGCAAGCTCGTCAAGGGACGGCTCGACGCCGCATCCGAGGGCGCCGTCGTCCAGCGCCTGCGCGGCATGGGCGTCTCGCCGATCGCCATCACCGAGGCCAAGCCCGGGACCGGCCTGCAGACCGAGATCAAGATCCCCGGGTTCGAGAAGGGCGTGGGGCTCAAGGACCTCGCGATCATGTCCCGTCAGGCCTCGACCATGCTGACCTCCGGGCTCTCCCTGCTCCGGGCGCTGACGATCCTCGCCGACCAGACCGAGAACAAGAAGCTCAAGGACATCCTCGGCAAGGTCCGGGACGACGTCGAACGCGGTGTCTCGTTCTCCGACGCGGTCGCGAAGTACCCGGTGGACTTCCCGCCGATCATGATCAACATGATCCGGGCGGGGGAGACGGGCGGGTTCCTCGACCAGGCGATGGACTCGGTGGCGACGAACTTCGAGAAGGAGCACAAGCTCCGGTCGACGATCAAGTCGGCGATGACGTACCCGGTGGTGGTGCTCGTCATGTCGCTGGCCGCCGTCGTGATCATGCTCGTGTTCATCGTGCCGATCTTCCAGGACATGTTCGCGTCGCTCGGGGGGCAGCTGCCGTTGCCGACGCAGATCCTGGTGGGGCTCTCGCACGCGATGGTCTACGTCGGTCCGGCACTCGCGGTCGCCGTCATCGTGGGGTGGGTCTGGTGGCGCGCGAACAAGAACACCGACCGGGTCCGCGCCGCTGTCGATCCGTTGAAGCTCCGACTCCCGGTGTTCGGGCAGCTCAACCGCAAGATCGTGATGGCTCGGTTCGCCCGGAACCTGTCGAACATGATCGGCGCCGGCGTCCCGATCCTCGAGGCATTGCAGATCGCCGGGCAGGTGTCGAACAACTTTGTTGTGCAACGGTCACTGCAGCGCATTCCGAGGGGGTCCGGAAAGGGAATCGTC
>NZ_BACW01000543.1:0-2172 GCF_000333315.1 Curtobacterium sp. B8 | reverse complement strand
CGGTCCGCGTCCGGGTACGGCTCGATGCCGATCCGGATACACCGAGCTGCCGATCTGCACGACGTCCGCGGGGACGATGTCCGTGCTGCCGGTGACGTCACGACCGTTGACGGCGACCCCGGAGGCGTCGTCGATGACGGTGAGCACGGCGCGCAGGGGGCCCGCGCCGACGGGGACGGCTCCGGACGGTGTGGCGGCCGGGTCGCCGTGGTCGAGCGAGATCGTCGCGTGGTGCGGACGGAGCCAGGGGTCGGCCACGCAGAGTTCCATCGCGCCCGAGCTCCCGATCCGCAGCGGACCGTCCAGGGGCAGCGGCACGGTCTCCCCGGAGAACGGCCCGCCGACGACCTCGAGGCGTGGCCTCCCCGGCGGGAGGTCGCTCGGCGCCCGCACCGGCAGCGTCGAGCCGTTGAGGATGCCGACCTCGGCGAGCGCCGCGCCCGGGTCGGCGCCGGGGGCGATCGCGGCGGCGTCCACCCCGAGCCCGGCGGCGACCTCGGCGACGCTCGTCACGTCGGTCGCGTCGACGACGAAGGTCGCGTCGGCGCTCCGTCTGGTCGGGTCCTGCAGGCTCAGGCGGAGCGTCATCGGCTGCCTTCCGTGATGCGGTCGAGTGCGGGGAGGAGGGATGTGAGGAGACCGGCGCGGTCGGTGGCCGCGGCGTCGTCCTCGGACGGCAGCGTCGCGACGACGCTGTGCGCGCTGGGGGTGCCGAGCCCGGTCTGGAGGCCCGTGGCCGGGTAGCGGACGCCGGTCTCGGTCGCCTCGCCCTCCTCGGGTGCGAGGGTCCCGGTCGCGGTCGCCGCCGTGCGGCTCCCCGAGCGGGGCAGCACGGTCACGGTGCCGGTGGCCTGGTCGCCCGAGTCGGTGCGGACGTGGAACGAGAACTGGTCCGCACGGGTCATCGAACCCGAGGGACGGTAGGTCGCGACGCCCGCATCCGTGCACACGACGGTGCCGGCGACCGCGGACCCGCAGTCGGAGAACCGGACGCGGCCCTCCCGGGCGGTGGCCAGGTCAGCCAGGTCGATGCGGAGCACGCCGTCCCGGCCGAGCCGTCGCACGGTGTCCTGGGCGAGGGGGTCGCTCGTGCCCGCCGCGACGAACACGACCCGGACGGTCGCCGAGCTGCGCTGCCCCTGGTCGTCGGTGACCCGGAGCCGGACCGACGTGGTCCCGGTCCACGACGCCGGCGGCCGGACGACCAGTCCCGTGCTCGTCACGGTGGCGACGACCCCGGCAGGTTTCGCGGACACGACCCGCGTCCGCGGTCCGGCGGCGCACCCGTCGCACCGGACGCCGAGGTCGCTGTACGGGACCGAGGCGGTCGTGCCCTCCTCGAAGGGGTAGTCGTACGTCTGCTCGGCGACCGTGGGCGGCGTCGGGGGCGCGAGCGAGACGAGGTGGGTGACGTCGAGGTCGAGCGACCCGTTCCGCTCGGGGACGGTCATCGCCACCGTCCCGAAGTCGGGCCGGTAGCCCTTCGACGTCAGGCTCAGCGAGTCGCTGGTGCACGTGGCGCCGACGCCCGTGGGCACGTTCACCCGACCGCAGTCGGCGACCGACCAGCCGTCGCCGAGCGGGACCTCGGCCGTGCCGACGTACGGGACCGCGATGCGGACGGGGTCGGACCCGGCCTGCGCCTGGCCGCCTGCCGCGCCGGAAGCGGCCTGCCCGCCTGCCGCGCCGGAGCCGGCCGCCTGCCGGACGGAGGCCGCGACGGCGGGGGCGGCCGTGCCTCCCGGCAGTGCCTGCGGGACCACCAGCGCCAGGGCGAGCAGCAGCGCCGAGCCGGCCACGACGCGGAGCCGCCCCCGACCGCCTGCTTCCTGCTGCCCCCGGAACACGCCCTTATGATAGGCGGCGCACCGTCCACGGGGAGGATCGCCGCATGAGCACGACGTCGTCGCGTCCCGCCGTGTCGGACGGCCCCGGCGCCCCGCGGGTCCCCGACGTCCCGTCCGTCCCCGCCGTGCCGTCGGCGCCCGCGCCGGAACACCACGGCGACCGCGGCTCCGGAGCCCGACTCGGCTGGGACCCTGGGCAGCCCGCCCTCTACGAGCAGTGGGGCGTCCCCGCGACGGCGCCGAAGCGCGCGATGGGGTCCGACATCGGGGTCCTGCCCGAGCTCGAGCGCACCGAGACCACCCGCCGGCCGCTCTGGAAGCACCC
>NZ_BACW01000544.1:0-1839 GCF_000333315.1 Curtobacterium sp. B8 | reverse complement strand
TTGACGACCTCGCCGAGCCACTCGATGAGGTCGTCGAGCTCGGAGGTGCGCTGTTCCTCGGTGATCGTTTGGCGCATGGTGCGGTAGGCGTCCGACAGGTAGCGGAGGACGAGTCCCTCGGAGCGGGTGAGCTGGTAGAACCGCACGAAGTCGCCGAAGGTCATGGCGCGCTCGTACATGTCCCGGACGACCGCCTTGGGCGAGAGCTGGAAGTCGAGGACCCACGGCTGTTCGGCGGCGTAGGCCTCGTAGGCGGCCGTCAGCAGCTCGTCGAGCGGCTTGGGCCAGGTGACCTCCTCGAGCAGCTCCATCCGCTCCTCGTACTCGATGCCCTCGCGCTTCATGCGGGCGACCTCTTCGCCGCGCTCCTTGAACTGCTGCTGCGCGAGGATCGCCCGCGGGTCGTCGAGGGTCGCCTCGACGATCGACACCATGTCGAGCGCGTAGGTCGGTGACTCCGGGTCGAGCAGCTCGAACGCGGCGAGGGCGAACGGCGACAGCGGCTGGTTGAGCGCGAAGTTCGGTGCGACGTCGACCGTCAACCGGTACTCGCCGTCGACCTTCTCGATCACCCGGGCGTTGATGAGCGTCCGCGCGATCGTGAGGGCCCGCCGGGCCATCGCGAGTTGCCGGGCCCGGGGCTCGTGGTTGTCGAACACGAGCGACCGGACGTCCTCGAAGGGGGAACCGCCGCGCGCCACGACGGACAGCACCATCGCGTGCGTGATCCGCATGCGGGACACCATCGGCTCGGGCTCGGCCGCGATGAGCTTCTCGAAGGAGGCCTGCCCCCACGAGACGAACCCGTCCGGGGCCTTCTTGCGCTTGATCTTCCCCTTCTTCTTGGGGTCGTCCCCGGCCTTCGCGATCGCGCGGGCGTTCTCGATGTCGTGCTCCGGCGCCTCGGCGACGACGTCGCCCTCGGTGTCGTACCCGGCGCGGCCTGCACGTCCGGCGATCTGGTGGAACTCGCGTGCGGAGAGCTGCCGCATCTTCGTCCCGTCGAACTTCGTCAGGCCGGTGAACAGCACGGCGCGGATCGGCACGTTGATGCCGACGCCGAGGGTGTCCGTGCCGCAGATGACCGGCAGGAGTCCCCGCTGCGCGAGCTGCTCGACGAGCCTCCGGTACTTCGGCAGCATGCCCGCGTGGTGGACGCCGATGCCCGCGCGGATGAGCTTGGAGAGGGTCTGCCCGAACCCGGCACTGAAGCGGAAGCCCGCGATGGCCGCGGCGATCTCGTCGCGACGCTCGCGACTGGCGACGCGGGCGGAGAGGAGCGCCTGCGCCCGCTCGAGCGCGGCCGCCTGGGCGAAGTGGACGATGTAGACCGGGGCCTTGCCCTCCTCGAGCAGCCGTTCGACGGTCTCCTGCACGGGCGTCATGACGTACTCGTAGGACAGCGGCACCGGCCGCGAGACGCCGGTCACGCGGGCCGTCGGCCGTCCGGTCCGTCGGGAGAGGTCGTCGGCGATGGTGGTGACGTCACCGAGCGTGGCGGACATGAGGAGGAACTGCGCCCGCTCCAGCACGAGCAGCGGGACCTGCCACGCCCACCCGCGGTCGGGGTCGCCGTAGAAGTGGAACTCGTCCATGACGACGACGTCGACCTCGGCGTCGGGGCCCTGCCGGAGCGCGAGGTTCGCGAGGATCTCGGCCGTGCAGCACACGATCGGGGCGTCCGCGTTGACGCTCGAGTCGCCGGTCACCATGCCGACGTTCTGCGCGCCGAAGAGGTCGACGAGCTGGAAGAACTTCTCGGAGACGAGGGGCTTGATCGGCGCCGTGTAGTAGCTCCGCTTCCCCTCGGCGAGCGCGCCGAAGTGGGCGCCGGCCGCG